>JAIRLF010000343.1 GCA_031259655.1 Prevotellaceae bacterium | reverse complement strand
GTGCGCAAAATTACCACAGAGACGACAATCATAAAAATCATAAAAATCATAAAAATCACATGAATCAAAGTTCAGACAAAAGCCGGCATCGCCCAACTCTTAACTCTTAGTTCTTAGTTTTTAACTCTAAAAGCGTCGCTTTTTTCAGTTTTTCTTTGACTGTGTTTATTTTCGATTCCGTATCCGAGAGTTTTTTGCGTTCGTTTTCGACGATTTCGGGTTTCGCGTTTGCCACAAATTTTTCGTTCGACAGTTTTTTATTGACAGAAGCCAAGAATCCCTCCAAATAGTTCAATTCGTCGTTAAGTTTCGCGAGTTCCGCTTCGACGT
This sequence comes from Prevotellaceae bacterium, assembly GCA_031259655.1. Taxonomy (GTDB): domain Bacteria; phylum Bacteroidota; class Bacteroidia; order Bacteroidales; family UBA932; genus JAIRLF01. The sequence goes on along the minus strand of JAIRLF010000343.1, from coordinate 3,080 downwards.
CTATATTGCCCTCAACCGGAATCGAGTATTCCGTTGTATTCACAAGGAACGATACCGAAACAGCGGATTTTTCGTTTACAGTCCTGATTTCGGAAACGTTTCCCATTTTACGGATAACAGAATCGAGTTCGTTATCGTGTTTGCCGATTATCTCCAAAACAATGTTTTCCCTGTTCGGGATATTCTTTTGTAAACGGACAGTGCGCACGTTCGAAACGATTTCCTTAACCGTATTGAACGAGACGATTAAACTTTCGTCGATATTTCCCGACTCGGGCATTTTGGCGAGCATGATGCTTTCCGTCACATCCTCCGGCTTTTCGACGTTGTATTCAAGTCGTTGCCATATCTCTTCCGTTATGAACGGCATGAACGGATGCAGAAGTTTCAGCAACGAGCCGAAAAATTCTTTGGTCTTGGCAATCGTGAGGCTGTCGATGTCCTGTTGGTATGCGGGTTTGATGATTTCCAGATACCACGACGAAAATTCGTCCCAAAACAGTTTGTAGATAAGCATTAACGTTTCCGACAGCCGGTATTTATCGAACAAATCGCCGACTTCTACTACGGTTTTTCGCAATACTGCATCGAACCATTTCACGGCAATTGTCGAAGATTCGGGTTGAGGGACGTCTCCGGTTTTCCAGCTGTTAATCAAACGGAAAGCGTTCCATATTTTGTTATTAAAATTACGTCCCTGTTCGCAAAGAGCCTCGTCGAAAGGCAAATCGTTTCCTGCGGGCGAAGTGAGCAACATTCCCATACGCACGCCATCGGCTCCGTATTTCGCAATCAGATTCAGCGGGTCGGGCGAATTACCTAAGGATTTCGACATCTTACGTCCGATTTTGTCGCGAACTATTCCGGTGAAATACACATTGTGGAAACAGGGCGTCCGACGGTATTCGTATCCCGCGATAATCATACGCGCAACCCAGAAAAAGATAATTTCGGGAGCCGTAACCAGGTCGTTGGTAGGATAATAGTAGTTGATATCGTCGTTGTCGGGATTATTGATTCCGTCGAAAACCGAAATGGGCCACAACCACGACGAAAACCATGTGTCCAAACAGTCTTCGTCCTGACGTAAATCTGCAATTTGCAAATCGTTATTTCCGCTCAGTTCGCGTGCTTTAACCAGCGCTTTTTCCACTATTTCGGCGACAACATATCCGCCGCCGGCAGGCAGGTAATAAGCAGGGATACGATGTCCCCACCACAATTGACGACTTATGCACCAGTCTTTTATATTCTCCATCCAGTGGCGGTACATGTTCTTGAACTTCGGGGGATAGAATTTTATTGTGTCGTCGGCAACGGCTTCGATTGCAGGTTTCGCAAGTTCGTCCATTTTCAGAAACCATTGCATCGAAAGTTTCGGTTCGACAGCTACATTGGTGCGCTCGGAGTATCCGACTTTATTGGTGTAGTTCTCAACTTTTTCCAGCAATCCGAGTTTGTCGAGGTCAGATTCGATTTTTTCTTTGACATCAAAACGGTCCATGCCTTCGTATTGAAGTCCGTTTGCATTGAGCGTCCCATCGTCGTTGAAGATATCAATGACTTCGAGATTGTGTTTTTCGCCCAGCACATAGTCGTTTATATCGTGCGCCGGAGTAACTTTGAGAAATCCCGTACCAAATTCCATATCAACATATTCGTCCTCAATGACGGGCACCTCGCGGTTCACAATCGGGACAATCAGTTTCTTTCCCTTAAATGCCGCTGTTTTCGGGTTTTCGGGATTGATACACACCGCTATATCGCCGAAAATAGTTTCGGGACGCGTCGTCGCAATAACCGCCCATTCGGGACCGCCGTCCTCAAAAGGAGTTGCAGGACTGAGTTTATACCTTATATAATATAGTTTCCCGTGTTCTTCTTTGTGAACGACTTCTTCGTCGGACAATGCGGTTTTGGCTTTCGGGTCCCAGTTTACCATACGGATACCGCGGTATATCAGTTTTTTATCGTAAAGGTCGACAAATACTTTGATTACGCTTTCCGAACGTTTCTCGTCCATAGTGAAACATGTACGCTCCCAATCGCACGAAGCGCCTAATTTCTTGAGTTGCTCGAGGATGATGCCGCCGTGTTTGTGCGTCCATTCCCATGCGTGTTCCAAAAATTGTTCGCGTGTAAGACTGTTTTTATCAATGCCTTCCGACGCTAATTTAGCGACGACTTTCGCTTCGGTAGCAATCGAAGCATGGTCGGTTCCGGGTACCCAACAGGCGTTTTTACCCATCATACGCGCCCGCCGGACGAGGATGTCCTGTATCGTATTGTTGAGCATGTGTCCCATGTGAAGCACTCCGGTAACATTCGGCGGAGGTATCACTACCGTATATGGTTCGCGTTCGTCGGGTTCCGAATGGAAAAGTCCTTGCTTCATCCAGTATTCGTACCATTTGCCTTCGATTTCGGAAGGGTCGTATTTCGTTGAAATTTCCTTTGACATAATCTACAATTATCTGTCGCTTTCGCACATAAAAATCCTGCTATTCAAATAAAAACATAAAAAAAACAGGACTGTAAAATTTTATTTTTACGGCGCAAAATTAACAAAAAATATTATACATATTATTTTTTAGAGTTAAGAACTAAAAGTTAAGAGTTAAGAGTTGGGCGATGCCGACTGTTTCGTCCCGAACCGAATTAGGGACGTCCCGAACTGAATTAGGGGCGTCCCTAATTGAATTATTGACGTCCCGACTTTATTGTTATACTGCCTTTTCAATTCTTTCTATCTCTGCAAAAATAGTTTCTATCTTCGCTACTATCTGCTGCTGAACGGCGAGAGGAGGGAGGGGAATTTCAAACTTACTTAAATACTGAAAATGGCGGCTATATCCTCTATTTTCAATATTATCACTCGCAAATAATACGGTAAAATAAAGAAATTTTGGAACCACCGCATCTTTGGGAACAAGAATTTTCACACCATCAGCGCCTACAATAATATCAAAATCTATGTATTTTATATTTCTTGTGTGGTCGCCAAAAATGATAATCGGACTTTCAACTTTTAGAATTTTATCTGTGTTGTCAGAATATCCTTCAATGTAATTTGCACTTTG
>JAIRLF010000327.1 GCA_031259655.1 Prevotellaceae bacterium | reverse complement strand
CTGCATGGTCCCATACACACGGGAAGCATCTTGCACGGCAGACACATATCGTTTTCGAATGTAGCTTTTGCGAGCCTTTGTTCCAACCGTCCGGTTTTCCACAGAATATTTCCGTTTTCGTCGAGTTCCCCGTCGCTGTGTTCATCGGTATATTTCCTGCCCGTGCATTTGAAAACCTTGCCGTCGTAGTTGACAGCCATCTGGTTTACGCGCTCTGCCTTGCACGAACATCCGCGAGTATGCCAGTTGAGATACGACACATTAAAGCCGTTGGCAATAAAAAGGTTGATAATGTTTTTCAGCTCTATATTATTACGTACATTCTCTGTTTGCCATACTCTTTCGAAATGTATGCCAACTTTTTTTCTGTTTAAATCCGAGAGGTCGTTCAAGATTTCTTCGATGTTCTCAAGCGTTTTTTCGTCGTAATTGATGCGGATATTGATGAAAATATTTTCAATCTGTTCCGTCAACTTATGTATTGCGCCTATTATATGGTCGTAAGTGCCTTGATTGTTATGTTTGCGAAACCGTATGGAATCGTGCCGGTTTCTGTCCCCGTCGAGGGTAATCTGGAATCCGGCGTTCAATCCTTCTAATTGGGGAATCATTTCGTCGGTAATCAATGTGGCATTGGAGATAAAAAAACAGTTAAACGGCAAATCGTGCTGCGTGCAAAGCGATTTCAGAGACATCCCCAAAGGATAGGCTATTTCGTTGAAATCGAGCAAAGGTTCTCCCCCGAAATATTCCAGAGACAAACTGCTGATTTCTTTCCGTTCGATTTTGCCGCTTATGTGTTTAACGATGCGCTCCTGTACTTCCTTGCTCATCCTGCTGTCGGCGACATGGTCTTCGAAACAGTACCAGCAATGCAGATTACAGTCCATCGACGGCAGCACGGTAAGGTCAAAATGCTTGTTGTAAAATGTGTCCATCTTGTTGCGCAGACGCAATTCGGCAAGCTCGTCTACATTGTCGTCTACGATAAGTTTGTTTTCGATAAAGGCATTATAGACATTGGGATATTTACTTGCAAATTCTTCCAAAGACTTTGTCTTAAAATCATTGCAGGCATTCGACGAAATAGCTATTATTGTGTTGTACATCGTGCTGTAACATATAACTTTCCCGTCCTTTTCTCTGAAATATATATACTCACTGTGTTTCATAAATAACTTTATTTAAAGGGCTTAAACGAAAGTCCGTAAAAGCATAGAAAATAGTGTATATCTTTTTTATCACATCTAATTTTTTTTAATTCTGAGACAAAGGTAATGTATTATTTTTGAAAAAAACAAAAAAATAATAATGTTTTTTTTAACAGGCTAATTGTGAGGGGAATTATTTGTATAAAAATATTAAAAAATCTTGTGTTGATAGTATTAAGGGATGTGAATTTTGTTGGTGTACAACAAAATTTCCTTTTTTTATAATCAAAATATTTGGTGATTTACAAATAATTGAGCCCTCAAAAAAATAACTACTGTCGTCTCTACACTGGACAATGCTATGGTCGTCAATAGTGTCGGTCTCCACGTAAATTATGGCGTTGTCGAAAATTAACCGCAAAGAACACAACGGCATACGCAAAGAACGCAAGGTTGAGGGCGTTGTCGAAAATGTCGTCGATGAGACGCAATATATTGCGTTTTACGACAATTTATCTGTCGCGCATAATTTTCAATTATTCCCGCCAATATTTTTCCATCAATTCGTTTTTGACGCTTACTTCCGCTTTCACGAAATATTTGGAGAACAAATCCCATGCGCGGTCTAACATTTCCGTAGCGTCGATATTCAAGTCAACAGCGAGCAGTTTTTCGGAATAATCTTTTGCAAAACCCATGCATCGCTTGTCGTAATCAGACAGTTCGAAACCGTTTTCGAGTTTTGTTTTTGCGTTGGCGGCGTCGGCATACAGGCGTACCGCAGCATTCATCACCTGCGGATGGTCTTCGCGGGTTTGTTTTCCGATAACCAATTGTTTCAGACGCGACAAGCTGCGGAATGGGTCGACAATCACCTTGCCGGTGTCGCTGTCCTTGCGTAGAAACAACTGTCCTTCGGTGATATATCCGGTGTTGTCGGGTACTGCATGAGTGATATCTCCGTCGTTCAGCGTAGTAACGGCGATAATCGTTATCGAGCCGCCCTCGGGTAATTGTACCGCTTTTTCGTAGATTTTCGCCAAATCGGAGTAAAGCGAACCCGGCATACTGTCTTTCGACGGAATCTGGTCCATACGGTTCGACACGATACTGAGAGCGTCGGCATATTGCGTCATATCCGTAAGCAGAACAAGGACGCGTTCGTTTTTGTCAACCGCAAAATATTCGGCAGCCGTCAGCGCCATATCCGGTATAAGCAACCGTTCGACGGGAGGCTGTTCGGTGGTGTTCACAAAGCATATTATGCGGTCTAATGCTCCGGCATTCTCAAAAACTTTCTTGAAATACAGAAAATCGTCGTTGCTAATCCCCATTCCGCCAAGAATGATTTTATCGACCTTAGCTCTCAAGGCTACCATCGCCATGACTTGATTGTAAGGCTGATCGGGGTCGGCAAAGAAGGGGATTTTCTGCCCCGACACTAAAGCGTTGTTCAGGTCGATACCGGCGATACCGGTGTGAATGTATTCCGACGGCTGCATACGGCGATAGGGATTAACCGAAGGACCGCCGATTTCCCGTTTTTCTCCGGCGACTTCGGCGCCTCCGCCAATGGGTTTACCGTATGCGTCGAAAAACCGTCCGGCAAGTTCGTCGCTGACGTTCAGCGTCGGAGGCTCGCCAAGAAACACTACTTCGGTATCGGTAGAAATACCTTCGGTACCCGAAAATACTTGAAGAGTAACCATATCGCCGATAATTCGCACAACCTGTGCAAGACGATTCCCGACCATCGCAAGTTCGTCGTTACCAACTCCCTGTGCTTTAACAACTATAGTGGCTTTCGTTATAGCCTGCAAGTGTGTGTACACTTTTTGAAACGCTTTTTTTTCCATCTGCAATTATGTGTTTTTTCCGACTTATTATATATCCTGTTCTATAAAATTTAAAAGCCCAAAAGTATAAAAAAATAATCTTCTCCTCGAAATATTTTTTAATCGTGTGTAAATGTGGAAAATATACGGAAGCTCTGAAATAATAGAATCCTGCCATCGAAAAAGAAAGCGCTATACAACTTTAACAATGACAGGATTGCCAATCAAAATAACACATTATTGAAAATATACCGCATTTTTACATGTGTCAACCTAAAAAACGATAATTGGAGAAACGTCTTCCGTCAAATGGGGGAGGAAGACGTTTATCTTCTCCAATTCGTTGCCGAACCTTTATCTTTGGGCAACTTTTTCATCAACTATTAATTTAAACAAACCTATTAACGATAACGTACAACTTACGTTCAATATTTATAATTCCGCATGCAAAGTACGCCATTAAATCGTTTGATTATTCCGATTTCTTTGTGAAAGCGAAAAAATGAACGTTAAAAGCGAAAAAAAGGGTGGTTAAAAAGACGATTTTTATTGTTGATAATCCATAAAATCAGATTACCTTTGCAAAAAATTACAAAGATTGAAATGAATTTATTTAACAAACTTGCATCTGATAGAACAGCTCTGATAACGAGTATTGTAATGGGAGCGTTTATAATTTATCCCAATATAAACGATTTGTTCTGGCACTCGAAATACGAAGACGTTGAGTTTTTAACTTTTTTCTTTTGCAGATACCTGTTCTTCTGTGTTTTAATATGGCTATTGCTGAGAGTAAACATTCGCCGGCTGAATATTCTCACATTCTCGAAACGGCTGTTGAAGACGCTGTTACTTTCTATCATCGCTTACGGGATATATGCGTTTATGTCTCTTGCCGTGTTGAGCAAACATATCGATTGTTTTACCGGTATTTTGCTGTTTCAGTTTGTCGTAACATGTTTGCTCTGCACATTGACAGGGCATGTGTTCACCATGTATAACGAGCAGAAAAACAAAGAACTGGAGATAGCTCAATTAAAAACCGAAAATCTGCAAAGCCGCTATAACGCTTTGTCGTCGCAAGTGAACCCGCACTTTTTCTTCAATTCGCTCAACAGCATAACCGCCTTAGTGCGTGAGGGAAAAACAGTACAAACCTTAGAATACATCCGTAAACTGTCCGAAGTGTTCCGCTACATTCTGCAAAGCGATAAAAAAGGACTTGTCTGTCTCAAGGAAGAACTGAACTTTCTGGAAGCCTTACGTTACATGTTTGAAGTGCGTTACGCCAACAAACTCCACTTTTTGATAGATGTTCCCGAAGAAAAACGCGAAATATTGCCGATTCCTGTACTGTCGCTGCTCCCATTAGTCGAAAACGTTATAAAACACAATGTGATAGATAGCGACAACACTATGGAAATCACAATCGTGCTGAACGATAGAGACGAACTGATTATTTCAAATCCGGTTCACGAAAAATTGGACAAGTCCAATTGTAACGGAATAGGACTGTCCAATCTTGAGGAAAGGTTTACTCTGCTGACTGCAAAAAAGATAACGATAGAAAAAAATGATACCGTATTTAAAGTAACTCTACCGTTAATCAATTAATTAAAAACTCCCTTTGAGGGAACTTGGGAATGTATCCATACATCTTAGTACTTGCGTGCTTTCGTGTCTTCATACCTTGAATTGAACTTTTAGTTTCTGTTGCGCTCGTCGTCATCCTAAGCTCATCTGAAGGTCATTCCCTGAGACCTGAGGAAGCCTTCTGCCGAGGGCGAAAACCTCGCCGAGACTCCGGCAAGCCTTCGCCCAAGGGGCGAAACCTTCCCTGAGATTCGGAGAAGCCTCTGCCCAAGGGGCGAGACCTCGCCGGAGCTCCGGCAAGCCTCCGCCCAAGGGGCGAAACCCTCACGGAGATTCAGGGAAGCCTCTGCCCAAGGGGCGAGACCTCGCCGGAGCTTCGGCGAGACTTTCGCCCAAGGGGCGAACCCTTCCCGGAGATTCCGGCGAGACTTTCGCCCAAGGGGCGAAGACGTAAATTACACAGATTCATCTGTGTAACCTGTAGACAAAAGGTGTTTAAGTACTTAGCGCGACGTAATTTTGTGCGCAACAAAAAGGGCTTTCAGCCCTATGACAATCATGCGCCAATGATACAAGGGCGAAAAATTTTTCGCCCCTACACCGGAACACGGCAACGATAACCGCAAAGAACGCAAGGGCAAAGGCGTCGATTTGAATTCCGAAAATTCCGATTCAGACAAGAGTCAAAGGGCTGAAAGCCCTAAATAAAATAGCACAGGGCAACGCCGGCAACGCCCTGTGAAACGCATCACCCCCGCCTCCATAAGCCCTGAAAGGGCGCAATCTGTCGATTAATAATTGATTACGCCCTTTCAGGGCTTGCCGTTTGGATTTACGATTTTAGATTTACGATTTTAGATTGTTGCTTACGTGCGCTGTAGGGGCAAAAGATTTTTTGCCCTTACCAGCCGGCATCGCCAAACTCTTAACTCTTAACTTTTAGTTCTTAACTCTAGTAGCCCCTATGGGCGATTTTTTCTCATCACAATCGCTGTTCGCGAAGGGAGATATACTTTCAACAGATGTTTTTTGTAGTAAGCGTGAGTTGGATACGGACAACTTTCGTCTATCCTGTCGAATCCGTTGAAAGCA
>JAIRLF010000291.1 GCA_031259655.1 Prevotellaceae bacterium | reverse complement strand
AACGTTTGTCTCTCGAATCCGACGATTTGCAAACGTTACATTTACACCCGATAACGGGCACTCCCTGCGAGGTTCCGGTGCCAAAAAATGTTATTTTCATTGTGGGACAAAGGTAATATAAAATAAACAAAATGGACATAATAAAAGAACCGTCAATATTTTTTGCTGTATATATGAAATAAATATTAACTTTGCGCGTGAATTTTGATTGTAAAAAGATATAAAAGAAATATATAAAACAATGAACCCATACACTTTATTAACGCTTGTAACGGTAGGCCTCAGTATTTTGGCTTTTAAAAACAGAGAACTTTTGAATAAACTGATGTTGTATCCATATATCATGGCGCGGCAGCGCAATCAATGGTACCGGATTATTACTCACGCATTTATTCATGCCGATTGGATGCATCTTATATTTAATATGATAGCGCTGTGGTCGTTCGGCGCTTTTGTATTCAACTCGTTGGAAAACATGACGTCTTCTCCGGCTCTGCACTTTTTTGCAATGTATTTCGGAGCAATCCTGTTTTCGTCGATATCCGATGTGACAAAACAAAAGAATAACCAGCATTACGCAAGTCTTGGCGCATCGGGCGCGGTATCGGCAGTGATTTTCTTTTCCATACTGCTGAATCCGTGGACATTCATCTATGTGTTTTTTATTCCCTGTCCGGGTATTGTTTTTGGAGTTTTATATTTGGTCTATTCAAATTATATGAGCAAGCGAGGCGGCGACATAATCAATCATGATGCGCATTTCTACGGCGCAATCTTCGGAATACTGTATCCGCTATTTGTTAAAACGGGCATCTATAAACACTTTCTTGACAAACTGTTGCATCCGAATTTCTTATGATATCGTTCCCCTGCGCAAAAATAAATCTCGGGCTGAACATTGTCTCGAAACGCGACGACGGTTATCACAATATCGAAACCGTATTCTATCCCGTTCGCGACACGACCGACATCCTGGAAATCGTCGAATCCGGACAGTTTTCGTTTACACAAACAGGTCTCTACGTCGATTCGGCAACGGAAGACAATCTGTGCGTGAAGGCTTACCGGATGCTGGAAAAAGAATACAACTTGCCGCCGGTGTCGATATATCTGCACAAAACGATTCCGACCGGAGCGGGTTTAGGCGGCGGCTCGTCCGACGCTTCGTCCTCGCTCGTGATTTTGAACACGATTTTCGACTTGAATATTCCCAACGAACAGTTGAAGTCGTATGCCGCCATGCTGGGTAGCGACTGCGCTTTTTTTATCGACAATGTTCCGGCAAAGGCGTCGGGGAGAGGCGAAATCCTTGAGCCTGTCGAGGTGGATATTTCCGGATTACATATTTCGATAGTCAATCCCGCCGGTATCCATGTGAGTACCAAAGAGGCATACGCTAATATCACGCCGCAAATACCGGATTTGCCCGTGGACGAAATAATCAAATTGCCGGTCGAACAATGGAAAGATAAACTCTGTAACGATTTCGAAAAAAGCATCTTCCCTCGATATCCCCAAATAGCCGAAATAAAAAAACAAATGTATGAACAAGGCGCTGTTTATGCTTCAATGAGCGGGAGCGGAGCATCGGTATTCGGACTTTTTTCGATTTAAGAGTCGTCCACAAATTAAAAAAAATGGGCGAATCGAGGAAATTCGCTCCTTTTTTTAAAAAGCAAGAGGAATAAGATAATACAGGAGAAATGTCAAATAGATACTTCCGGCGGTTGTCAGCTTGTAGAGTTCATTTTATGGAAGAGTTGGAAATACCTCCTTGACATTCTATTTCAACCCTTTATCAGAATTTAATCCCTCCTGTTTTATGGTGCAAAGGTAATACTAAAAATGATATTCAAACAAATTTTTAGTCTTTTTTAACACCTTTTTTATTCCATTTCTATTTCTTCTCATTATAAATATCAATTATAACAACAGATTAAGCAGAAATATGTTTAATTTTCTTTAAAAAAATATGTTTAAAAACATAAAATATTGCATGTGATTTTTTTGAAAATTTCATTTAATAAAAAAATTATTACCTTTGTGAAAAATTTATTCTATTAACATAAGATATATATTTGTATTATGAGAGAGCTAAAAATGTTTATTGACGGCAAATTTGTCGAAAACACATCAGGAAAATGGATTGATGTGCTGAATCCTTCAACCGAAGAAGTTATCTCGCGTATGCCTGAAGGAACTGCGGAAGACGCGAAAAACGCTATTGATGCGGCGGAAAAAGCGCAAAAATGCTGGGAAAAAATCCCCGCTGTCGAACGCGCTTCCTATCTGCTGAAAATAGCGGCAGGTATCCGTAAAAGAGAAAAAGAACTTATCAACATCATTGTCAGTGAGGGAGGTAAGGTGCAGGGGCTTGCAAATGTCGAAGTCCTGTTTACTGCCGATTATCTTGAATATATGGCAGGCTGGGCGCGTCGTTACGAAGGCGAAATCATTCAGAGCGACCGTCCTAACGAAAGTATTTTCCTGTTCAAAAAAGCGATTGGGGTTACTACCGGAATCCTGCCATGGAATTTCCCGTTCTTCCTGATTGCACGCAAAGCCGCTCCCGCTTTAGTTACAGGAAACACTATCGTGATAAAACCAAGTCAGTTGACCCCGGAAAATGCGTATGTATTCGCTCAAGTTGTAGAAGAATCGGGACTGCCTGCCGGAGTATTCAACTTAGTGTTGGGCAAAGGTTCGGTAATCGGACAGGAATTGGCATCGAACCCGAAAGTCGGCATGGTCAGCCTTACCGGAAGCGTTGCCGCAGGTCAGCAAACGATGGCTGCCGCTGCTCCGAACATCACCAAAGTTTCGCTGGAACTCGGTGGAAAAGCGCCGGCAATTGTGTTTGAAGACGCCGACCTCGATTTGGCTGTCAAATCTATCATCGCTTCGAGAGTTATCAACACCGGACAGGTCTGCAACTGCGCCGAACGCGTGTACGTTCATTCCAAAGTGAAAGACGCTTTTATCGAAAAAGTTGTTGAAGGTCTGAAAAAAGTGAAAGTAGGCAATCCTGCCGAAATCCAAGATTTGGATATGGGACCGCTTATCGAAGCAAATGCATTGAAATCGGTAGAAGAAAAAGTCGCCAAAGCTGTTCAACAGGGCGCAAAACTGATTTGCGGCGGTAAACGTATCGGCGACAAAGGATATTTCTTCGAACCGACTCTTCTGGTAGATGCCACGCAAAAAATGGACATTATCCAGGAAGAAACATTCGGACCGGTATTGCCTGTTGTCGAATTTAACTGTGTCGACGAAGTTATCGAATGGGCTAACGATTGCGAATACGGACTTACTTCGTCCATTTACACCCAAAATCTTGATTTGGCGTTCAAATTAATTCGCTCTTTGAAATTCGGCGAAACATACGTGAACCGCGAAAATTTCGAGGCTATGCAAGGATTCCATGCCGGATGGCGTAAATCGGGAATCGGCGGAGCCGACGGAAAACACGGACTGGAAGAATATCTCCAAACTCACGTGGTTTATCTCGAAACTCAAGGATAATAATGTGTGAATCTTTTTGTTTTATTTTTTTATTGTATGAAAAGGCTGTCT
>JAIRLF010000137.1 GCA_031259655.1 Prevotellaceae bacterium | reverse complement strand
TTTATAATAAAAATAAGCCTTTGAATTATCTCGCTTTTTATCTCTCTCTCTCTCTCTCTCTCTCTCTCTCTCTCTCTCTCTCTCTCTCTCTCTCTCTCTCTCTCTCTCTCTCTCTCTCTCTCTCTCTGATTATCAGAGTATTTACTGTTTCATCTATTGACACTACAAAACCTGTGCCAAAGCATTTCAACGCTTCGCCTTTTTGGAGATTGTCCCCAAATCCTCCGCAACAGCGATATGAAACCAAACAACTCATAACAAATACTTTTTTTATCCGTACATATAAAAAAACTCGTTTCAGTAAAACGGTGCAAAGTTAGAATAAAGTTTTCATACGGCAAAACAAAACATGCAAAAATTTGTCTAGCAGCGATTAATTTTTTTGTTCATCCCTGCATTACATGTTTAAACACAATTGTTTAGCAAGAGTAAAAAAGTTTGATATTTTTTTGCAAAACGCCTGCAATTTTTCTACAAAAAAAGACCTTACTTTCATGCGACAAAACTCTCTGCGTAGATAAACCGTCGCCAATTTGTATCCACGTAGATTATGGCGTCGTCAATGGCATCGATTTGTAGAGACGCAATATATTGCGTCTCCACGCAGATTATGCGATTGTTATGGCGTCGTCAAGGCATCGTCAATGTCGTCGATTTGTAGTGGCTGTATCAAAAGGCTGAAATCGCCTTCATTGCGAAGACGAAGCCCAAAACAATACATTGATTTACTGATGTTTTGGATTGCGTTTCATCGGGCACAATGACGAAAAACCGACTTTTGATACAGTCCCACGCAGATTATGCGGTTGTTATGTGGATGGGGTGTACGTCGAGGGCGTCGATTTGTAGAGACGCAATATATTGCGTCTCCACGCAGATTATGTGGACGTCAAGGCATCGTCAATGTCGTCATAATCTACATGGACAGTACACATAGCGAAGACATCACCAAAATAACAGGATGATGAGACAGGGAAAAAATCACCGGAAATTCTCGATTGCGCTAATTTCGTCCATATCGGTGATATTGTTGAGAATCGCATAGATAGCCAATCCGGAAAGGGAACGTATTCCCGTTTTTTCGACAATATTTTTCCTGTGAGTGATGACAGTGTGCGGACTTATCACGAGTTTATCGGCTACTTCTTTGTTCGAGAGACCTTTAAGCAACAGTTTCAGGACAGATTTTTCTCTGTCGGTAAGTTTTTCACCTGTTGTAGTGTCCTGTTCTTTCTTTTGTTTATTTCGCAATTTACTCAATATAACATCTTCCGTATCTGTGATATATATAGTAGAAGAGAACATATTGTAAACATCTCTGTCGAAATACTGATAGAGCAAACCGATAATCGGAACTTTATCGGAGATATCGATTTTTTGCCGTATCTTGTCTAAATCAGTATTTTTCAGTCTGTCGGGATTGATTATTATCATATCGGGTTTTTCGTCTTTAAAGATAAAAAACCAGTCGTCAATACTGTCTAATTTGGCAATTTGCGCACAAACGTTATGCGCTTTGAGTAAATATGTCAATCCTTCTTTGATAATATTCGATTTTTCTATTATCGCGATAGTTTTGTACATCATTTGTTTTTTTTAATATTAGTTTCCATATTTTTCACAAAGGGAACCAGGATATTATCTTCCAGCTGAGTATGATACATCAAATCCCGTTCAAGGCTGATGAGTTGATTCAGAATCTGTTTCCGATATTCGGAAACGATTGTCGGGGGTATATATTTAATCAATATATTTTTCAGGTCGAACAATTTGTGTCCTATATCCGTATGGTTTCGTTCAAACTCCTTTATCTTGAAATTTTTTGTTATCTTATCGTTCAAAATATTAGAGATATAGGGAAAGACCTTTTTATCTTCGTACATAAAATGTTCGTCGATTTCCTGTATATATTCATCGAAAAAGGCGACCAGCATTTGCCCGTATTTCGTAGGAATTTCTTTGGAGAAATTTTCGATAAGGCATTTCAGTTCGGGAATTTTGATGAGTTTAAAATTGTTGTGCGAAGTTTGCAGGAATAGCAGCAAGTCGTGTACCTCTTTTTTGTTCAGTATTTTATTGGGCATAGTCCTGCAATATATTTTTATAACGACTTCCAAAGTATTTGGGGCGATATTGTATTCTTTCGCCACCTCTGCAATCGTTTTATCGCCCAATCCCAGGGGGATATTGAAATATTCAAGCACATTAAGCACATTCGGGTGTTCGATGATTACATTCGTCAGTTTTGATGTTCCCGATATATTTGTATCAATTTCATACATTGGCTTTAGATATTTGTGAATTAATAATTTCCAGCGCTTTCAGCACTGTTTTATCCAATTTATTAAGCAAATAAGTCGAGCCCAAGTCGGACAGGGGCGTTAGTTGTCCTATATTTGCCTTAATATATGTGTCTATGAGGGTTTTCGATTCTTGAATATCCTTATCGGAACCTTTAATTCCCTTTTTATTAAGGTAATCGTTAAATTCGGTACAGGGATTGTTTTTTTTGAAAAACTGTTCCAGTTGCGTCAAGTCCGTGATAGCGTTCAATTCGCTTCTGTGTCTGTCGCCGAATTCCATTGCATAATCTCGCATAACCCTGTTGTTGATAGCTTGTCTGATATACATACTGTTATATTCGTGCGGCACAAACGTGTCGGGGGTGATACCTCCTCCGCCATATACGATTTTGCCTTTCGAGGTATAATATTTCGTTGTATCCACCGGACGGATGCTGTCGGCGCTGTCGTATTCTCCGTTTTCTCCCCTCAGGTTGAGGTCGTTGTAATACTCGACAACTCCCGAAGCGCCATGTTGATAAGGTCGTTGTATAGAGCGTCCCGAAGGCGTGTAATACCGTGCGATAGTCAACCGCAATCCCGACTTATCGGGCAGTTCTATCATCTGCTGTACAAGCCCTTTACCGAACGAACGCCGCCCGACGATTAGTCCTCTGTCGTTATCCTGCACTGCTCCTGCAAGAATTTCGCTTGCCGATGCGGAATGTTCGTTTATCAGCACAATCAGGCTGTCGCTCCCGCATTTACCGTTGCCTTTCGAGTATTCGTTTCTTCGCGGGAAAGCCTGTCCTTCAGTATATACAATCAATTTCTTTTCCGAAAACAGTTCGCTTGTGATTTTTATCGCCTGTTCGAGGAAACCGCCGAGATTGTACCTCAAATCCAGAATCAAGTTCGTCATTCCTTCCGAATGCAGTTTCTCTATCGCTTCAAGAAATTCGGAATGAGTATTTTGCGCAAATTCCACCATTCTGATATAACCTGTGTTCGGGGTAATCATATAAGCGACGTCGATGCTTTTCAGAATCACCTTACCTCTTGTTATCTCTATTGGTATCAGTTCGTTTACGCCTTTGCGCTGCACTTTTATCTGCACTTTGCTGCCGGATTTTCCTCTTAAAAGGGATTTTATCGATTCGTCGGCAATTTTCTTTCCAGCAATCACACTGTCGTTTACGGTTATAATCCTGTCGCCGGGTTCAACGCCGACTTTGCTCGACGGACCTCCCGAAACAACGTTTATCACTATCACCGTATCTTTCAACATATTGAATGTTACGCCAATTCCATCGAAATGACCTTCCAGATGTTCGTTACTGCTTTTAAGTTCCGAAGCCGGAATATATACCGAATGCGGGTCAAGTTCTTTCAGCATTTCCACAATCATCGGCTCTGTTATGTCTTTGATGTCGATGGAGTCCACATAATATTTTGATATATAGTCGATAACAGCAGACAAATTGTTTTGACTCGGTAGCGAGACGTTGAATATTTTTGGCGTCGAGAACACTTTTCCCAATCTTGTTCCCACATACAGAGCCAGCAACACTATTGCCAGAGTGAGCAGAGGTCTTAAAAATTTTTTATTATTCATCACTGATATCTAAATGACATATTTCTATATTCGCTTTTTTTAATAAATCCAATCCGTCTTCGATACGGTATTTGTCGTAAAACACCACTCGTTTGATGCCTGCCTGAATTATCAACTTTGCACATTCGATACATGGCGAGGTAGTTATGTACAGTGTCGCTCCTTCGCTGCTGTTGTTCGAACGCGCTACTTTTGTTATCGCATTAGCCTCGGCATGAAGCACGTATGGCTTTGTCGTTCCCGATTCGTCTTCGCAGGTATTTTCGAATCCCGAAGGCGTACCGTTGTATCCGTCGGATATAATCATCCTGTTTTTGACTAATAAAGCTCCCACTTGCCGGCGTTCGCAATATGAATTTTTCGCCCATACGCGAGCCATTTCAAGGTAACGTTTGTCGAACTGTAGTTGCTTGTCTTCTTTCATCTTTTTTTCGGACATTTGACCGCAAATGTAATTAATTTTCCATTATTACGATATTTATTTTGCAATGCTATGGTTTTATTGCTTTTATAATCCTGTCTTTGCCCGCCATGTCTTTTATCAAAACAGCCTCATAGCCGTAATTTCGGAACAGCGTCAATGTTTCGGCGCCCAAAAATTCGTTGATTTCAACATAGATTTTACCCTTGTCGGCAAGCCTGTTTCCTGCAAAACGCAAACAGGCTTCGTAATATATCAAGGGCGACGAATCTTCGACAAACAGAGCGATATGAGGTTCATGGTCAAGCACATTTGCATGCATATACTGTTTTTCGCTCATCCGGACGTATGGAGGATTGGAAACTATTATCTCGAATGTCGGAGCTTGAGTGTGAGGAAATTCCGCGTTTCCAAGTATGTCGTATTCGGCAAACACGACACCGGCTTTGTTGTAGTTGCTGTTTTGGCTCGCGACTTTCAACGCTTTTGCCGAAATATCTACGGCATATACTTTCGCTCCGGGCAATTCGCAATCGAGACTGATAGCTATACAACCGCTTCCTGTGCCTATATCCAGGATATTGACCTCGCCGGAACGGTTTTCGTTGATAACCAAATCCACCAGTTCTTCGGTTTCGCAACGCGGAATCAGAACGTTTTCGTTCACATAAAATTTCCTGCCGTAAAATTCCGTCTCGCCCAGCACGTATTGAATGGGAATGTTTTGAGCAACTTTATTTAATGCTTCGATGATTTTCGTTTCAGCTTCGGGTTCGATTTTTTTTCCCGACAGTATTTCCGCAAGGCTTAGTCCCGAATAATGTTTTATTATCGTGATAACAATAGACTTTGCCTCGTTAACCGATAATTGACAATCAGATACGGCGGACAGTTTCATTATTGCCGCAGTATTTTAATCAAAATATAATCTTTCTTACCCTTCCGGATTAGTAAATATTTGTCTTGAATCAGTCTTTTTGTTTTTAAATCAAGATTTTCGTCGTTTACTTTTTCTTCGTTGATATTAAACCCGCCTCCGCGAATCAGTTTCCGCAATTCTCCTTTCGACGGAACGATTGGGGCGTCCTGTGTGAACAAATCCAGCATCGAAACGGTTTCGAACGTGTTCCTGTCGATTTCGAATACCGGCACGCCCTCAAAGACTTCGAGTAATGTTGCTTCGTCGAGACTTGCGATTTTTTCCGTATTATCTTTGTCGAACAGAATGTTCGAGACGTCGACGGCATTGTTGTAGTCTTCTTCGGAATGAACCATGCAGGTCAACTCTTTTGCCAGAGTTTTCTGCAGCAGGCGCACGTGCGGGTTTTGCTCGTGCATCTCGGTGAGCTTGTGTATGGTCTCGCTGTCTAACATCGTGAATATCTTGATGTATTTCTTGGCGTCTTCGTCGCTGACATTGTGCCAGAACTGATAGAACTTGTACGGGGATGTGTATTTCGGGTCGAGCCAGATGTTTCCCTGTTCCGTTTTCCCGAATTTACCGCCGTCGGCTTTGGTTATCAGCGGGCAAGTCAAGCCGAATGCTACTCCTCCGTCGATACGGCGGATAAGTTCGGTTCCTGTGGTAATGTTTCCCCACTGGTCGGAGCCGCCCATCTGCAACCGGCAGTTTTTCGCGCGGTAAAGATGTAGAAAGTCGTAGCCCTGAAGTAGCTGGTAAGTAAATTCGGTGAACGACATTCCTTCCCGCGAATCTCCCGACAGTCGCTTTTTCACCGAATCTTTCGACATCATGTAATTTACGGTGATATGTTTTCCGATGTCGCGGGTAAAATCAAGAAATGTGAAGTCTTTCATCCAGTCGTAGTTGTTCACGATTTCGGCAGCATTTGCGGCGTTCGATTCAAAATCAAGAAACTTGCCCAATTGCTTTTTCATTGCCTCCAGATTGTGTCGCAAAGTATTTTCGTCGAGCAAATTGCGCTCCGACGATTTCATCGACGGGTCGCCTATCATTCCCGTAGCGCCGCCGACCAAAGCAATGGGTTTGTGTCCATGTTGCTGAAAGTGCCGCAATATCATAACGCTGACTAAATGACCGATATGTAACGAATCAGCAGTAGGGTCGAAACCTATATAAGCGGTCATCATCCCTTTGTTTAACTCTTCTTCCGTTTCCGGCATAACATCGTGGAGCATCCCTCTCCACTTTAATTCTTCAATAAAATTACTCATCAAATGAATGTTTATAATATACAGGGAATATCCCCAAAAATAAAGCCGCAAAGGTACGATAAATTTTGCACTTTTTTTATGTGTATAGTATGGCGGGTGCATTCCAAAATGTCGTTTTTGCTCTATTTTAAGCCAAAAACGTGCGCACGAAAGGAGTAAACGTGTGCACGAATTGGGTAAACGTGCGTACGAAAATGCGAAATCGTGCGCACG
>JAIRLF010000066.1 GCA_031259655.1 Prevotellaceae bacterium | reverse complement strand
TGTTGCTCTGTATTCCCTTCCTTTTATGCGAGTTACATTACGTTGTATATACATATTCCTTATATTTATTGGCTACAAAGGTACAACTTATTTTTCTAATTACAAAATCATAAGATTTTTTATCAAAAATATTAGTTGCTACAAATTGGACTATTTTTAACCTTAACCCCTGTGTGTCTGAATTATCCTGTACCAAAATCCGTTAAAAGGAATAATCCCATACTCTTTGTTTTCCAATTAGCTTGGACAAAGTACTTAGGGATATTACCGGCGTAATAATCTCGGATAAAAAAGACGAGGGAAGGCATTTTGGGAAATTCGATTAAAAGAACAACAATTATTTAATTATTAAACAGTTTTAAAAAAACTTCATTCGTTCTCTTCCCATTGTATTTAATTTAAACACTTAAAGGATAAAGGACAAAAATAATCAAGACTCTGGTGTGGGTGTTTTTTGTTATAAAATTCAAAATAACTTCCAGTTCGTAACGTGAACTCAATTCATTTAAACTTGACTGCTGTCCGAAAATTGGGGTACATTATACAATTCTAAAATTCTGTAAATTCCGATACAAAAAGCATCATTGTAAATCATTCTGTTCCGTTCTAAAATTCTGTAAATTCTGATACTATTCCCGAATCTTCGCATTTTTCGAGTAAATCGCTGATATTTAGTTTAAAGACAGGATGTGTCAAGTTGGGTGAGATTTCGGACAGCGGCAACAGTGTGAATCTTCGTTTGTGTAACATTGGATGTGGAATCGTCAAATTTACAGAGTTTAATATCAGATTATCGTAAAAAAGGATGTCAATATCTAAATTTCGGGACGAATATCCGTTTTCTGTACGCGCTCTGCCGTTTTCCGTTTCGATAACGCCGATTATTTGCAGTATTTCGTTGGGAGTCAATACAGTTTCGTAGAGTAAGACCTGATTCAGAAAAGCGTTTTTCGAAGCAAATCCCCATGGCTCGGACTCATAAACAGACGATTCGTTAAGTAACTCTCCTACAGAGTTGCACAGACTTTGTTTCGCATTATCGAGATACGATTTCCTGTCGCCAAGATTGCTTCCGGTAAGTAAATATACTTTCATCGGCAAATTGTTTTTATTTCGAGAAAGACATTGAACCTGAGTTCATTCCCATGTCAATACCTTTTATTCTTTTATATAAGTCCACAGCATAGTTATCTGTCATGCCCGAGATGTAGTCGATAACGCCAAGTACTTTCATATAAGGCTCTTCCGTGTCGAAAAGAAATTGGCGGGGAATCAGTTTCACTGCCTTGTCTTCGATTTTACGCCTTTGATTACAGGGTTTAAACATCGGAGGAATAAAGTGTTGCAACAGTTCCCGCATGACATTATAACCGGCGTTTTCGATTTCGACCACCGACCGGTGGTTATAGATGTTCTCAACAGAAAATTTTTCGATATACGACAGCGAAGAATTATTACTCTTAATCAGGTCATAAATAGCGCTATCCAAAGTTCCGGACAGTATTTTATCCAGATTTTCCTTGAACAGTTCCCCTGCACGATAGATAAGGTAACTAATTGATTTTGCGCGCAGATAGGATATTTGCGAATTTTTATCTTCAATCGAAGTTAGTCGTGCCTCGATATGTTTGATATTATCGCTTTCCGGTTCTTTAAGCAATTGCAAAAACACTTCGACACATTCGTTATGCTCGATAATGCGCAGACGATGAGCATCTTCCATATCTATTATATTGTAACAAATATCATCGGCAGCTTCGACAAGCCACACAAAAGGATGCCGGTAATATACATCTGCGTGGTTTTCCGAAGATTGCGTGTATGCTGCCAAATCTTTTTTCATCCCTGTCTCTGCGGCAATTTCCATAAAAATATCTCTATCTGCTTGTAAATAACCAAATTTTTTACGGTGAAGTATTTTTTTGTTTATCGCCGTCGAAGCGCATGGATATTTCATTATCGAAGCCAAAGTAGGGAAAGTCAGTCCCAATCCGCCGGATTCTTTACCTGATTGTTTGGAAGTCAGGCAACGGATAGCGTTTGCATTACCTTCGAAGTTTGTCAAATCTGCCCATTGAGTTGTGGAAAAATTGTTTTTGAACTCGGAACTGTGTTCTTTCTCCCTGAAATACTCCGCAATAGCATCTTCTCCCGAATGTCCGAACGAAGGATTTCCAATGTCATGACACAAGCAGGCAGCGGCGATTACATCCTGTAAATCATGAAGATAAAACTCCATACTTTCGGGAGTTAAATCCGCCGGATATTTCGATGCAATATATTCGCCCGCTATAGCGCCCAACGAACGTCCCACTGACGAAACTTCCAAAGAATGAGTTAACCTGTTGTGTACAAAGATACTACCCGGTAGAGGGAAAACCTGAGTTTTGTTTTGCAATCTTCTAAAAGCCGACGAAAATATAATGCGGTCATAATCACGTCTATATATTGAACGCGACTGTTCCTGTCCGGTATTTTTTCCGGTTCTTTTACTCGAATATAGCTTGTTTAAATCCATATTAATAAGTGAATTATGCGTATTACAATGCGTTCAATGCTTTTTCCAGCAAAGTCGCAAGTTTGTCGAAAGAGATTTCCCTGATTTCCGAACTGCCTATACCCCTGTTTAATACGAAATGTACAAAATCGTTTTCGCGTTTTTTGTCTTTACCAATCGCTTCCAGCAAATTGGCGGATGATATGTCTGTAGTTACGGGCAATCCTGTTTTTTTCAAAACATTTTGTATACGTCTAAAATCCTCATTTGTAATCAGATTCAGCTGTTCCGAAATTTTTGCGGCAATCACTAAACCGATGCTCACAGCTTCTCCATGGAGAATGTTATTCGAGTGTTTTTCAACAGCATGACCGAAAGTATGTCCAAGATTCAACTTTTTCCGTTCGCCCGATTCTTTTTCGTCGGCTTCAACAATTCGGGCTTTTATTTCAACACTTTCATTCACAACAGTATAAATCTTATCCTCCTCGCAGTTCAGGATAGCGTCGATATTGTTTTCTATGAATGAAAACAAGTTGTTGTTAGCAATCAAACCACATTTAATAACCTCAGCTATACCGGCTTTCAACTCCCGTTCCGGAAGTGTTTTCAAGGTTTTCGGGTCGCACACTACAAAATCGGGCTGGTTGAAAACCCCAATCATATTTTTGTATCCGTCGCAGTTTACGCCGTTTTTGCCTCCAACGCTTGCATCTACCTGAGCCATAAGGGATGTAGCAACGAAACCGAATTTCACGCCACGCATATAAATCGAAGCGATAAAACCCGTCATATCACACACAATACCACCGCCAAAGCCCACAATGACACTCTTTCTGTCGGCTCCTGCGGCTATAAGTTGCCTGATTGTTTCAAGAACAGTATTCAAATTTTTGTTTTTTTCGCCGCCCGGAATCGTTATTACGGTCGTTTTTTTCGGGAAAATATCTGAATACAAATCTGATATGTTTGGATTTGTCAGAATAAAAACCTTTTCCGAGTTGAGATAATTAGAGAGATTTTCGATATTTTCTCCAATCAAAATCGAAGATCTGCGACCATCTGGAAGTTTTAAAATCATTTATTATATCAATTACTTTTCGTTAATAAAAGTGCAAAGATAATGGTTTATTTGCAAAATGCCGACAAAACGCCGGCAAAACAGTTGTAAAAATGCTTACAGAATCCACAAAATTTTATGTGTTTTATAAATAAATACAATTTAATGAGAATATATAGTAATGTACATATTTACAATCATATACATTAATTATGCCGTAATAAAATAATGTAATAAGAATATTATTATATAATAACATATTTATATAAAATTCTTTTTTTCAGATATATAATATTAATTTGTATGTTTAAGCACCTTAATTATTATATATTATAAATAATCTATCTTAGATAATAACTTTATTATAAAACATATACGATAATAATGTTATAACTGCATAATATTTATTTAAAATAATACTATTATAGCATAATAATTATAATATGCTATATTTAAATACTATAACTTACATTAGTGAAAATTGATTACTGTAAATTTTCAAACATAAAAAAATGTGATTTTGCAGGCAAAAAAATTGTATGTGTATACTTTTCTAAAAATTCTGTGTATATTTGCATCGCAGAATGTTAAAGATTTTTGTGTTTAATTTAAAATTGTATAGACGTTGGAACCTCCGAGTAGCCTGTATTTGTTAACCTGCCCATTTTTGGCTGAAGAATGGGTGTTATTGACGCTTTGTTTATTGTTGATTTTTACCCTGTCTGTCGCATCGGGAATAGTTTTGGCTTCTAAAGACCCTGAAATCAGACAAAAAGGAAATTTCAAACAACAGTTTATTGCCGAGAAACATTTGAAGCTTGTCGAAGCGCTGTGGATTGCAAAGACGATTTTGTTTGTGTCTATTGCCCTGTTGATTCGGCATTTACTGCTCTATTATTTTCCGGATACGACTAATTCGTATCTGATTTTATCGGAAGCGGGTATATTCCTGTTTTTGCTGACACTCGTTTTTCTTCTTAAACGATACGGCGCCAAACGGTTACAGTATCTTGCCTTATTTTATCCTTTCATCAGGGTTGTATGGTTTTTGTTTTCTCCTGTTGTAAAAGTTTCATTTCCAGAGAATAACGATAATAAAGATACGGAAGAATTTCGTAATAAATCCGACGAGATTATTGATTCACAGGTGTTTGAAGCCTTACAAAACACTGTCGATATTGATGTTAAAGACATTCTTTCGAGTAGAATGGATGTTTCGGCGGTAGATATTTCGGTAGATTTCGATACCTTATATTCTATTGTCGTCGAATCGGGTTATTCGAGACTTCCGGTCTATGAAGATGATTTAGACCATATTAAAGGGGTTTTATATGTCAAGGATTTGTTGCCGTATATCAGGAATAACAAAGATTTCGATTGGAAAGACTTAATCCACGAAGCGTATTTCGTTCTGGAACACAAGAAAATAAATGCTTTGCTTGATGAAATGAAAAAAAGAAAAGTCCACATGGCAATTGTTGTCGATGAATATGGCGGAACAATTGGTATTGTTACACTTGAAGATATTTTGGAAGAGATTGTAGGCGAAATATTCGACGAATCGGATATCGAATCGGAAGAGACTTTTTATGTGAAACAAAAGGATAACTCTTACTCGTTCAAGGGAAAAACGCCTTTGGTTGATTTTTGTAGAATAATGCAACTCGACCACGAATTGTTCGAAAGCGCCAAAGGCGATACCGAAACTTTAGCGGGGTTGCTTCTGGAACTGAAAGGGGAGTTTCTCCAAAAAGGCGAAGAGCTGAAACTGTATGGATTGACTTTCAGGGTCGAAAGCGTTGATGACAGGAAAATTAGAATAATCAGAGTAACAAGAGAATAGTAGTTAATGTGCAAATGTGTAAATTGGTGAAGATAAGTATAAAAATAATTGTGTTGTTCTTTCCGGTTATTGTGTTGTCGTGTGAGAGTTATACGCCTAAACCTAAGGGATATATGAGGTTCGACTTTCCCGAAAAGCAGTATCGCTTGTTTGATACTGTTTGTCCGTTTCGATTTGAATATCCGGTATATTGGCAAATGATTCCCGTCGAAGGGCAAAATTGCTGGTACAATATGAGTTTTCCTCAATATCAGGCGACTATATATCTTAGTTACAAGCCTGTTCGTGATAATTTGGCGGAACTTTTGGACGATGCTCATGTTTTTGCCTACACACACGATGTGAAAGCAAGCGCAATCGAATCTCAATTTATTCAAACAAAAAATGAGAATGTTGTAGGATTATTATTTGATATTGAGGGAAATACTGCTTCGGCAGTACAATTTTTTGTTACAGATTCCATTACTCATTTTTTTCGAGGCTCTTTGTATTTTTATTCTTCGCCAAACAGCGATTCTTTGGCTCCCTTGATTGATTTTTTTAGAAAAGATATAGAACATTTAATTGAAACAGTGGATTTTAAAACTAAATAAGTTATGCCGTTATATTCCATAGAAAAAGTAGCCGGAGAAGGTTTTTTAGCGTTGTGGGAAATAGCTGAAACACAAGAACAGTTAATAAAAG
>JAIRLF010000065.1 GCA_031259655.1 Prevotellaceae bacterium | reverse complement strand
TCAAATTCGGAGACGGTTGTCGCTCCAAACGCTACGCATCGGTCTTCCGAAAGACCGGCAAACTTTTCCGCCAATCTGTTTTTGCATCCCGTAACCAGCAACACGGCGGCAATCGCCGGTACGAATGTTCTTAAGAATGTTCTCATACGTAAATAAATGTTTATAATCTCGAATTTATATTAAATAAATATTAAACTTTTTTCGGTTTTAAAGCGCAAAGTTGGCGCATTGCGACTTTGCGGCAGAGTTTGTGACGTCGGCAATCGAATCAAGGCGGATCATCGCCTCGAATCATGGCGGATCATCGCCTCGAATCAAGGAGGATCATCGCCTCGAATCAAGGAGGATCATCACCTCGAATCAAGGAGGATCATCGCCTCGAATCAAGGAGGATCGTCGCCTCGAATCAAGGAGGATCGTCGCCTCGAATCAAGGAGGATCATCGCCTCGAATATAGGGCGGATCATCGCCTCGAATATAGGGCGGATCATCGCCTCGAATATAGGGCGGATCATCGCCTCGAATATAAGGCGGATCATCGCCTCGAATATAAGGCGGATCATCGCCTCGAATCAAGATTCGGATTCGGGCTTCTCCGACTCTCAAAGGCAATTCGTACACAATTGGCGATGCCGGTTGGAAATACCGGCGCGTAGGGGCAAAAAATTTTTTGCCCAATCGTCCGCCCAGCGCGCGTAAGCAACAATCTAAAATCGTAAATCTAAAATCGTAAATCCAAACGGCAATGCGATTAATAAGGCTTTCACGCTGAAAAATACCATAAAAATGGTATAATTCTCAATCGTCGGAAAGTCGTATCTTTGCAAAAAAATAATAGAAATGGAGCGAAAGAACATATTCTACGCCGGAGAACAGACAAAAGCAGTTCATGCCGGCGAATTTCCCGACCCTTCGACTAAGGCGTCGGCGCCTAATATCGTAATGTCCACCACCTTTGTTGTGGATTCCGACACAGGTTTTTCGGTCGAAGGAATGGACGAGAACGATGCCTGGGTATACACCCGTTGGGGAAATCCGACAATCCGGCAGTTGGAAAACAAATTAGCTGCGATAGAAGACGCCGAAACCGCTATTGCCTTTGCAAGCGGAATGAGCGCTATTGTTACACTCTTGTTCCATCTACTCAAAACGGGCGACCATGCGGTTATCAGCGATGTAGCTTATGCGGCTTTGGCGGAGATAAGCAACGAAATGATTCCCGGATTGGGGATAAAAATCACTAAAGTAAACACATCCGATATTGAGGCTGTCGCGGCGGCAGTACAGGCGAACACCAAACTGATTTATATCGAGACTCCATGTAACCCGATACTCAGGCTTACAGATATTGCAGCAGTAGCGGCTATTGCCCACAATGCAGGCGCAAAACTCGCCGTAGATTCTACTTTCGCTACTCCAATAGCGACCCGTCCCCTGCAATTGGGCGCCGATTTTGTTATTCATTCGTTAACAAAGTATTTAGGAGGTCATGGCGATGCTTTGGGAGGCGTTTTGTTGGGCGCTAAACGCGAGCTTGTGTCGATTCGTAAAAAGACGTCGATTCGTTTCGGGGGAACAATAAGCCCTTTCAACGCATGGTTAATCATCAGAGGTATGGCAACTTTGCCTCTGCGTATGCGGGTACATCAGGAGAATGCGCTGAAAATCGCCGAATATCTCGAACAAAACAACAAAATCAGGAGAGTGATTTATCCCGGACTGCCATCGCATCCACAATATGAACTGGCTAAACGCCAGATGAAAAATTTTTCGGGGATTCTCACTTTTCAGGTGAAAGATAAACGAGACGTACAAAAAATCGCCGAACGACTGCAAATCATTCATTACGCCGTTTCGTTAGGACATCATCGTTCTTTGATTTTTTACCTTAATTCCGACGATTTGCTTCAAACCTCCTTCAAATTTGTATCTCCCGCACAATATGATTCGTGGAACGCTTTTGCCGGAGAAGGCATTTTTCGTTTCTCGGCAGGTTTGGAAAATGCCGAAGATTTGATTACCGATTTGGAACAGGCATTAGGCGATTGAAAACGCAGTGAGAATCCATCGGTTAACTACTCCGGCGCGTTTGTGATACTGAGTTTTGCATATCGAAGTATCAAAGTTTTCACCCCCTCGTTGTAAAACTCGATTTTCGCTCTTGTCTCGTTTCCTTCGATTTCGATTCCCGCCACTCGTCCGCGCCCGAAACGCGCATGTTCCACTTCCATTCCGGGAGTCAGAGTCAATGTCTCGACAGCTTCTTCGGAACGATATTCTTGCTTCTGCTGCAATGGTTTCAAGTTGCGATTGGCGGTTTTTGTTTCGGGGTTGTTATATGAGAAATTCGATTGAGAACATTTTTTTTCATCAAACAGGACATCTTTAATAGCATCTGCAGACAGATAGGCAGAATCTATATCGCGCAAAAAACGGCTTGGGCGGGAAGAACTCAAATTTCCCCAGCGATACCTTGTTTGCGCAAACGAAATCGTAGCCTTAAATGCAGCGCGCGTTAAAGCCACGTAAAAAAGGCGCCGCTCTTCTTCCAGCGAATGTTCGGATTGTATGGAATTATTTCCGGGGAAAAGCCCTTCCTCCATTCCGACAATATACACATACTTAAATTCGAGACCTTTGGCAGAATGTATCGTCATTAATGTTACTTTATCATTGTCCTTGTTCGAGTCCTTGTCCATATCTGTTATTAAGGAAACATTTTGCAGATATTCGGCTATCATTGCTCCATTTTCCTTAGTTTCGGCAACTTTTGTATATTCTTTTATTCCGTTCAACAGTTCTTCGATATTTTCCATTCGCGATATACCTTCGGGGGTTTGATTCGTTTTAAGGTCGTTTATCATCCCCGACAGTTTGATTATATCCAGGGCAAAAGTGTATGCATTATCCGTATTCACTTTTGCTATAAACGAGGCTATCAAGTCTTTAAAATCGATGATTTTTTTCGCCGTAGATTCTTTTATGCCCAATTGCACTGCTATTAACTTATTCGACGACAACCGGTTTATCGTTTCCCATAGACTGAGACTATTATCGATGGCATACGCCTGCAATTTTTCCATCGTGTTGTTGCCTATGCCTCTCGTCGGATAATTGATGATTCGGTTCAACGATTCGTCGTCTTGAGGATTGACCGTCAATCGCATGTAAGCCAGAGCATCCTTAATTTCGGCACGTTGATAGAACGAAATTCCTCCGTATATTCTGTATGCGATATTTCTTCGTCTGAGGGCGTCTTCGAATATTCGCGATTGCGCATTAGTTCTGTACAGTATAGCGATATCGGAACTGTTGACCTGTTTGCCGTACACCGTATCTACAATCGAAGAGGCAACCAATTGTCCTTCTTCCTGGTCGGTGAAAGCCCGTATCACGTCGATTTTTTCGCCTACAATGCCTTCGGAAAAACAGCTTTTTTTCAATTGTTTCTTGTTTTTAGAAATCAGACTGTTCGCTGCGTTCACAATTGTTTGGGTCGAGCGGTAATTTTGTTCCAGTCTATATTCGGCATAATTAGGATAGTCTTTCCTGAAGTTCAGGATATTTTCGATTTTTGCTCCTCGAAACGAATAGATACTTTGAGCGTCGTCGCCTACGACAGTAACATTTTTCGAGACTTCAGCCAAACGTTTCACAATAAGATATTGAGCAACGTTTGTGTCCTGATATTCATCTACCAAAATGTATTTGAACCAATGCTGATACTTCTTCAAAATATCGGGGTAATCCCGAAACAGGATGTTGGTATATAGCAGTAAATCATCGAAATCCATAGCATTTGCCGTCCGGCATTTCATGACATACCGTTGGTATATTCCCGACATTTTCGGACGGTGCGATTTGAGGTCTTCCTCTGTCAATTGAGGGTTCAACTTGTATGCCGCCGGCGTCATCAGACTATTCTTTGCCATTGATATTCTGTTGTATACCTCTCTGTCGGTATAGACTTTATCATTTAGTTCCATTTCCTTAAAAATCCCTCTCAAGATACTCAACGAATCGGTAGTGTCGTATATGGAGAATTGTGGCGTGAACCCGATTGTCGTTGCCTCAATGCGTAATATCCGTGCAAAAATAGAATGAAATGTGCCCATCCACAACTTGTTTGCCTGTTTGCCTGCAATTTTGACAATGCGTTCTTTCATTTCGCGCGCCGCTTTGTTTGTAAATGTCAAAGCAAGTATCGAATTCGGCGAAACATTGTTCATCAACAAATAAGCAATCTTGTATGTCAACACTCTCGTTTTTCCGGAACCTGCGCCGGCAATAATCAAACTTGGTCCGCTAATATGCTTAACGGCTTCCTGTTGTATAGGATTTAAATCAGCTAAAATATCTTTCATAATGCTGCAACTACGTTATTTTCATTTATTACACAATATATCTACAGTCTAAAGTATACTGTTTTGACGCTTACAAAGGTAAAACGATTTTTTATATTGACAAAATATGTAATTAAAAAGCCTGATAATGAACCTTTTTTATGTTAATTTTTGTAGATGTAAAAAATGTATTACTTTTGCGTGCTTTTTTAAGCCAAAATGGTGGTCGTAGCTCAGTTGGTTAGAGCGTCAGATTGTGGCTCTGAAGGTCGGGGGTTCGAATCCCCTCTTCCACCCTTACTGCATAACGCGTTGAGAATGTCAATTTAGGATTTTTTATAAATGTCTTTTCTGAGGGCAACACGTTCGGCGATGAGTTCCTGTTTATTTTTGTTCCAGGTTAAAGCAATTCGATATTTGCCAAGTCTCATGCGATACTTGTTTTTTGTTCCTGTCATTTTGCGTAAATTAACTGATTCCGACAGAGTTTTTAATTTTCTTAAATCTCTTACAGCTTCAAGAATTTTTTCTTTATCGCTGAATTTTTCAGCATCTTTCAGGAATGTTTTTGTAATACCGACAATCATGTTAGAAATCGTAAATTATTTCGTCGTTTTCAGATTCTTCACAAAGTTTCAGAAGGTACTTGTCTTCAAGAACATCATCATCTTCATCCATCATATCGACAAGTCTGATTATTTCGTCAAGAGTAAAAGACCTGTTACGTTTTTTCAGGTAAAAAGAAGATTCGGGAATACCTAATTTTTGTGCGATAAGTTTTTCTTTGTAGCCTGTTTGTGCAATAATTTCATCTACACTATTGACGACTTTAGAATAATTTCTAACAATCTCGTTAATATACGCTTTTGATAATAAAATATTTGTATCCATATCCTGCATGCTTTTTTAAAACACAAAGATAACATTTATTACATAATAAACCGAATTTCATTTGAACAATTCGCAAAATCATAAAAAAGCAGGATGTAAAAACAGCGTAGTCGGAAATTAAACAGTATTTGTCCGAAAACTCACAATGTTCAAATCTATAGTAATTTATACGCAAAAAAAGATTCGAATCTTTAGTTCGGCGTATGACAATCTTTTTCACTCAATTGACTGTCCGGAAGCCCGCAGGGCTTCAATGTGAATAACCTCGAGCAAGCCACAGGCGCAGCTCGGGTATAGTCGCCTACTCTTCTGAACTACGTAGTAGTTCAACCCATACAACCCTTACAAGGTTGATAGAGAGGGTTAGCATTGTTTATCCGTATATTGGAGATATTGTTTATCTCCTGCTCGGTGGATACTCTTTCAATATCTTCTTCAAAAATGTCCTGTAAACTTGTTTGACCTCCATAATGTTCTATAACTGTTTTTTTGCAAAATTATAAAATCTTCTGAATTGGTCGGCAACTCGGAAAATTCTTTCACCTTCAGAGACGACAAGGGAGTATTACCTGCCGGCATGCCCAACTTTTAGTTTTTAGTTCTCAAGATAATATTCATCTTTAAGTATCGAATAATACAATCGATTAACATACTTTCCTTCCGTGAAAAAGAAATCGCGTAAAGTTCCTTCGTATGTAAAATTACTTTTTTTGATAACACCTTGAGATGCAATATTTCCTTCTTTATGGGATACTTGCACTTTATGGAAATTCACTTTAATAAAACAGAAGTCCAAAATTGCTTTTACGGCTTCTGAGGCATAGCCCTTTCGATGAAATTTGCTGCCTAAAGCATATTCTATCTCACAAAAGTGGTTCTTGTTATCTACAAGAAAGATTGCAATTTGCCCAATACAGAGATTAGATTTTTTCTCAACAATAGCCCAACGATAATAATCCGGTTTTTCATACGAACAAATATATGTGTTTAATAACTCTTTAACCTCTTTTTTTGTTGTATATACCGGCTCCGAGTATAGCGATTGAATTTTATGGTCGCTAATCCAATAAGTAAGCATATCTTCATCATCCATATAACAAAATGCTCGGAGAGTAAGTCGTTCAGTGTCTATTATCTGAGTTCCACAATGGTTCATAATCTCAATAAATCAAAATATATCATTCAAATCAATTTCAATACCGTCGAAAATAGTTACCGGAATTTTTCCTGTTTCGTATAATGTTCCGTTGTCGTATTTTCCGTCGGGTTGCAAAAGAAAAACCTGTACCGCTTCGTCAAGGAAAACCACCCAATACTCACGCACGCCAACTGCTTCGTAAAGATTGAATTTCTCTATTAAATCATATCTGGCAGTCGAGGGAGACTGTATTTCGGCGATAAAATCGGGTGCGCCGAGACAACCTCGCTCGTCCAATTTGGAAAGGTCGCACACTATGCAAATATAAACGGCTGAATTTTATTTCGTAATCCCAGCGATTTGCTTAAAACGTCCTTTAAATACCGTCTTATTTTTCACAGTAGAAAAATTCCTGCTTTCTCTGCCTGTTCCCGCATATCCTGAGGCCAGATACTGGCTTGAATTTCTCCGATATGCGCTTTCCTGAGAAAGA
>JAIRLF010000006.1 GCA_031259655.1 Prevotellaceae bacterium | reverse complement strand
GTTAGAATTTTAAAGGAAAAAAGGCATGGAACAAAGGAAAAAAGGCACGCAAAAACTCGAAATAGAACGTGCAGAGTTCGAAAAAGAACGGGAAAATCTTCTTGCAGAAATTGCGAGATTAAATCAAAAATAAAAAATATCGTATTGTCCTTAAAACCGTCGTAAAGATAAATTCGAAACTGAGTTTTATAAGAATAAATCATGAATAATAACTGTAAATTAAGATGAACAAAAGAGAATTTTTAGTAGCCACCACAATACTTGGAGTTAACAGTATTACGGCTAAAGCAGCGACAACCACTGCCACAGATGTAAAAAGCGCTGTTTTCAACGTTTTTGATTTCGGAGCGAAGGGAGACGGTCAAACATCCGATTCGGCAGCAATTCAGGACGCGCTTGATGCAGCGGGCAAAGTCAGCGGTACGGTTTATTTTCCTGCCGGCGTCTATCCTTGCAATAGTTTAAAAGTACATGCACACACCACTTTGCTTGCCGAACCTCAATGGGCTTATCGCGGCGACGGAGGGGCGATTTTACTGTTAGATTCAACAGATGCATCCTGTGTATTGGATATTACCGGCGCTTTTGGAGTACATTTACGGGGACTCTTTATTAAAGGACGGAGAAATGCAGGGAAACCCATTCACGGTATTTTTCTGAATAACGATAAAGAATACAGTAAACAGGAAGATACGATTGTTGTAGATGACTGCAAAGTACAAGGTTTTTCGGGACACGGACTTTATTTGTTACGATGCTGGCTGTTTATCGTACGTCACAGTTATTTTGCTTCCAATGCCGGTTGCGGCGTTCTTTTGACAGGATGGGATGGTTTTGTGACGGATAATCAGTTTTCAGGTAACGGCTCGCACGGTTTCGGTACGGAAACATCCGGAAGTACGGTGATGTTCACGGCAAATCGTGTAGAATGGAACGGCGGTTACGGACTTCATTTATCAGGAGGCGATGCATGGAATGTAACGGGTAACTGTTTCGACCGCAATGGCGGAGCCGGCTTGTGCGCCACCGGTATCACGGATACCGCAGTAACCGGAAATGTATTTCGTCGTTGTGGAGCAAACAGTAAAAATTTACCGGAAGGAGAGCGTTCATGTCAGGTAAGAATCGAAAACTGTAAAGGTCTAACCTTTACGGGTAACTCGTGCCAGACAGGACGCGACGATGGCGGGAAGGGCAATTACACGCCGCAGTTCGGTATACGGATAAAAAATAATTCGTACACCGTTATATCAGCCAACGCAATGTTTCAAGGGTTTATTGAAAAACCTTTTGACGATTTTGGCGAACATGGACAGGATTTTATTTGTGTTAACAATGTTTCATCCCCCTTTTCATCATAAAATTAAAAATTAAAAAAGATAAAATGAATAAAATATTAACAAACTTTAGGATTATGGGCTTCAAGAGCATCAAGAGAAATTTCGTCGACAGTGATTGTCCGGATGCCATGTGGTTTCGGGAGGATGGCATAAAAGATACTGCCGATTACGGACTTTTGGCGTCGTCACCATCTCAATTGGCGTCGTCACCATCTCGTTTGATAAAGAATAAATTAAAAATAACAGTCATGAAAAAGGTATTATTGTTCGCATTAGCGATAAGTATGACAGTTTCGGCAAGGGCGCAGTCGCGTACATTTGCCGACAGTATTGATTCATTTCGGAAAGCGGTTGAGTTTCTTTCGACAACTTATGGCGACCGTTATCCTCAGGCGGAATCGTTGTTACGCCGGTTAAACGAAAATCCGTCACGGTCTGATTTTGAAAAGTTGCGATTGGCGGCTTTTTCGGCGCATCCGGTTTTGAGGGAAAACAAACTTGTTTTCGTTGTTCGGCAACAGTATGCGCCCGACCATCACAACACCGGAACCGATTTTCTGCTGGGAGAAGTCAGCGCAAAGAATTTCCGTTACGGCGGGGCGATTCGGACGCTGGATTTGTCGAAACCCGTTGACGACCCCGCCCGACTTGCAACATTACTTGACCTGCCCGACGGCGCCGCGCGAGACCTCGAAGTCCATTTCGACGGCGACCGGATACTGTTTGCGGTACGGCGTTCACGCGACGAAAATTTCCACATCGCCGAAATGAGGCTTGACGGAGACCGCGCCGGCGAGTTGCGGTTATTGGGAGTTGAACCCGCCGCCGCCGATTTAGACCCGATGTATCTTCCCGACGGCAGAATTGTATTCGGTTCAACGCGGGACTTAAAATATTGCGGTTGTAATCTGCACGCCCAAGCCAATCTTTTCCGGATGAACGCAGACGGTTCCAACGTGCAGCAAATTGGTCGCAATACGCTTTACGAATCACGTCCTTCGATGTTGCCGGACGGGAGGATTTTGTATGACCGCTGGGAATATGTCGACCGTCATTTCGGACCCTCGTTCGGTCTCTGGACGATGTATCCCGACGGACGCGTGCCGGCGCTGTTTTACGGTAACAACGCATGGTCGCCCGGCGCCATTTTCGATGCGCGATTTATGCCGAATGCGGACGGAAAAGCCGAACAGGTTGTCTGTACGTTTGGCGCCTGCCACGACCGTCCATGGGGAGCCATCGTCATTTTAGACCGTAATCTCGGGCTTGACGGAATGGAACCGATTCTGCATTCGTGGCCCTCCAATATCGCTCCGTATATGCCCAACAGTCAAAATTACCGTAACGGACGGGATGTTTATCACCCGACAGCGGGACACTTTGACCGGTTTATGAGATTACCTGTCAAGTATGAAGACCCTTATCCGTTAGATGAAGCATTTCTGCTCTGTGCGCGAACGCTCGGCAAAGGAGAACGGACAGGTATTTTCCTGATTGATATTTTCGGTAACGAGACTCTTTTACACGAAGAACCGGGCACAGGATGTTTCGACCCGATGCCGCTGATTTCTCGGAAACGTCCGATGATTCTTGCCGATGCTATCGACACGACAAAAACGACCGGAACCTTTTTTGTCGCCGATGTTTATCGGGGAAGCGGCATGGAAACCGTCCCGCGAGGAACTGTCAAAACATTACGCGTGATTGAAGCGCCGCCGAAACGGTTTTGGACAATACCGATATGGGAAGCAGATACGTATCAGCGTCCGGCAATGAACTATAACAATACGAACAACAAACGCATTCTCGGCGATGTGCCGGTCGAGGAAGATGGTTCTGCGTTTTTTGAAGTTCCGGCAGACCGGTTTGTGTTCTTTCAGGCTCTCGACGAAGATGGAATGATGATTCAATCCATGCGAAGCGGGACATCCTTACGTCCGGGAGAAACGACTTCGTGTATCGGCTGTCACGAAGGCAGGTACGAAGCGCCGACATCAGCAAAGTCATCATACCCGATGGCGCTGAAACGGGCGCCCAGCCGTCTCAAAGAATGGTATGGCGAGGAACGGAATTTCGGCTATCAAACCGAAGTTCAACCGGTGTGGGATAAATATTGTATCTCCTGTCATGATTTTGGGAAAAAAGCGGAAAAATCGTTGAATCTGTCTGCGGACGTCGGTCTGGTATTTAATTTATCGTACTTGGAACTTCGACGTCGAACATCCTTCCGCTGGTATCCCGATTCGCTCAATACGCCTCCCCGCGAACTGATTAAGCCGGTTGACGACGGACCTCCCGAAGTCTTGCCTCCGTACGCATGGGGTGCGCATCGAAGCCGTATAATCAGTTTTTTACGCGGCGAACATCAGGGAGTTCGGCTCGATAAGGAATCGTTTGACCGGATTGTTACATGGATTGACCTCAATACTCCGTTCTATGCGAATTATGAAACGAATTTCCCCAATTATCTTTTCGGACGGTCTCCATTGGATGATGCGGAATTAAAACGGATTGCAGAGTTAACAGGCGTTAAGGTTAATTCGGTAAAACTTTTTGCCGAAGACACAGGAACCCGAATCAATTTTACCCGACCGGAACAAAGCGATTGTCTGAAGAAATTAACGGAAAACGA
>JAIRLF010000347.1 GCA_031259655.1 Prevotellaceae bacterium | reverse complement strand
GGATTTGACGACACTTCGCAGGAGAGCGTTGCCGTTTCGTAACCGATATACGACACTTTCACCGCATACTTGCCCGCGCCAACCTCGCTAAACCGGAACAGCCCCTCGCTGTTGCTGACCGTTCCCGATACGAAAATCGAATCGGGCAACGACAACAATAACACGTTTGCATATTCCAGAGGCGTACCGTCCGTTTTGTCTATTATTCTGCCCGATACCGAAACGGCTGCGTTTGCCGTGAATCCAATCACTGACGAAAAGAGGGCTAATATTGAAAAAAACCTTTTATCCATTATCCATTTTATTCTGTTCTTTTTAATCCTTATATGTTTGTCGTTTTTCTCGACTTTGTTTGATTATATAACGTAATCTTTTTTGAAATGTTACAAAAACAGATGCATTATCCGTTTTTTGCACTGTTTTTTTGCAAATCATCATGTAGAATTTGACCTGCGGAACGAAGAATATTGCCGGAAATTCAATCAAATAAGGCAAAAAATAATTTGGTTCGACGTTTATATAGTTAATTGTTTATCAGAACATAAGCGGATTACAAAAGGCGTTTTTAATTAGACGGTAAAAAGATTTCACATTCTTTAACTATCGAATATTATACAGTTATCAGGAAAAGTATTAATTTTGCGAAAAAATATTTTTGAAATAATGAAACAGATAACTCCGATTTTAAAGAAAAACAGATGCAGACAAATTTTGATTTTATGTGTTTGCGCATTGAGCTTAACCTCGTGCTATGATTTTGATACATTGCCGGATAAGATAAAATCCAACTATACGCTTGCAATCCCCATTGTAGATACAACCGTTTCGGTGGGATATTTTGTCGACATTCAATACTACTCTACTTTGTTAGAAGCTATCCAGATACCCGAAGATACTCCTATCGATATGGGAGAACAGTCATATCCCTTT
Organism: Prevotellaceae bacterium; assembly: GCA_031259655.1. Lineage (GTDB taxonomy): Bacteria > Bacteroidota > Bacteroidia > Bacteroidales > UBA932 > JAIRLF01. The sequence goes on along the minus strand of JAIRLF010000347.1, from coordinate 2,492 downwards.
TATATAGGCGATTATTCCGCCTCTCAGGAAATTGAATGGGTTGAGCCGCATCTCATTATAGATACTAAAGATTTGCCGTCGGGTACAAAGGTTAACATCAGAATCTATACAAAAAACGAATATAAGGACAAAGTCTTTTTTTGGTTGCCCTCCGACTATTCCGTTACATTGACGGATATGCCGCTCAAAGTGCCCGATACTCCCAACCGGATAACAAATATTGAACAATTCCGGTCTGCCAAAAACGTCTATTTGGACGTATCTCTCACTTATCCTACCGCGGTGTCCGGAGCCGAAATCGTTAACGATGAACTAAATATTAAGTTTGCTATAAAATTCGCGATTAAAACAGATTTAAAATTAAATATATGACAAAGAAATTAATAACGATTTTTGTGTGTTTAGCTCTATGTTTCAGTGTTTTTGCTCAACAAAACATGACCTTGTACCAGATGCACGACATCACACAATCGAACTCTTTAAATCCTTCTGTTGCAATCGACTGTAAATGGAACATAGGATTTCCCATCTTAGGAAACATCTCCATTGCGGCAGGGCTGCCGATTTCGTACAACGACATTGGCGCCGGACAAGAATATTTCAATGTAGACAAAATCCTGTCACTGTCTAAAAACACTAATCTGACGTCGACGAATATCGGGCTGAATATCTTGACAGTAGGCTATAGAACAGGCGATTTGTATCTCCAATTTACTATGGATGAAAAAATCTCCGCCAAAATGTCGTTTGCAAACGACCTTGTCGAACTTCTATTTCGAGGAAATACTCCGGGGAGAACCCTGGAAGCCAATCCTGTTTTGTCGTTGTCGCATTATAGTGAATTAGGATTTAATGCGGCATACAATCTTGGAAATGATTTGTGGGTGGGAGCGCGCGCAAAATTGTTGTTCGGAAAAACCGGAGTACACAGCGTAAACAACATATTGTCGCTCTACACCGACCCTAATGATTACGCTCTTAAGTTACGCTCCGATTTGCTTGTAAATGCTTCGATTTCCGGACTTGAAACCGACATAGTCGGTGGAAAGGTCGACAAATTCAGATTGAACCCCGAAATTAAAGATTTTATATTCAACCCCGCAAATATGGGAGGCGCTATAGATATCGGTATGAACAAAGTTTTCGAAAGCGGATGGAAAGTTTCGGCAAGCATATTAAATATAGGTATGATAAACTGGAAGAAAAATACGCATCAGCTCTCAAAAAAAGCGGAGTTAAACTACTCGGGGACTTCAAGTATTAAAGGATGGAACGATTTGGCGGACACTTTGCGGTCGATTGTAGATGATTTTACGGACGAAAGCGGTAAATCGTTTTCGCAATGGCTTACTCCGGAAGTAATGGCTGGAGTTAGCTATCCTGTAATAGAATACATGCGAGTAGGAGCTACAGGATATGCAGGAATCAGTTCGGCAGGTATACCTTGGGCGTTCACACTCACAGCGCTTACCGATAACACTTCGCACATCTACGGCGCTGTGTCGTATACCATTACTAACAATTCGTTTGTAAATATCGGCGCAGGGCTTGGCGTCAGGCTTGGAGCGTTTAATCTTCATGCGATGACAGACAATGTTTTAACTTTCTTAAACACTGCCTCACAACGATATGCGACTTTTCAATTCGGGATAAATTTCAAATTCGGATGTGGAGAAGGAGGAGGCAGTGGAAAATCAAAACCAACAAGCATCCCTTGTCCTTCGTTTGGTCATTCGTCACGAAAAGCAGTAACTTCAATACCGTGTTCTTCCGGCAAATAAGCAATGAAAGATGAAATTAGTTAAAATTTATAGCAGCGCAGTTTTCGGAATAAGTTCCACTCTGATAACCATTGAGACAAGTGTTTCGACGGGCGTAAATTTTAATCTTGTCGGTTTGCCCGATAATGCGGTTAGAGAAAGTCTGCAAAGAATATTTACCGCTCTTAAAGCTAATAATCTAACTACGCCTCAAAAAAAAATAGTTATCAACATGGCGCCGGCAGATATCAAGAAAGAAGGCGCCGCTTACGACCTCCCTTTGGCGATTGGACTGCTCGCCGCCAACGAAAAAATACCCGACGCCGATTTGAACAAGTATATTATCATGGGTGAACTTGCCCTCGACGGCGAACTGCGACCCATAAAAGGCGCTTTGCCGATTGCTATCATGGCGCGGGAATTGGGATTCGAAGGGTTTATACTCCCGAAAGAAAATGCAAAAGAAGCTGCCGTGGTTGATAAACTCAAAGTGTATGGTGCGATGAATATCAGGGAAGTCGTTGATTTTATTGCCGAAAGAAACAGTATTGAGCCGACTGTAGTAAACACAAGAGACGAATTTTACAAAAACACTTCGTCGCACGAGGCCGATTTTGCCGATGTCCGCGGTCAGGAAAACGTGAAACGCGCTATGGAAGTCGCTGCTGCCGGAGGACACAATATAATAATGATAGGACCTCCGGGAGCAGGTAAAACAATGTTGGCTAAACG
>JAIRLF010000323.1 GCA_031259655.1 Prevotellaceae bacterium | reverse complement strand
CCATTGTTTATCGGGGAATGCACCCAATACCGCGTCGGCGCGTCCCGTGCGTACGAGGTCCCACCAACGGTGTCCTTCTTCGAGGAACAATTCGTGACGGCGTTCGTTTTCGATAGCGAGCAAGACCTCTTCTTTCGAAAGCGTTTGAGATAAATTGCTTAATCCGGCACGTTGTCTGATAGCGTTCACGTCGGCAATCGCTTCCGTCAGTTTCCCCTGTTGCGCTCGTGCTTCCGCTCTGATAAGATACTGTTCCGACAGACGCAGCAGTACAAGGTCTTCGGCGTCGCCGGCAGCAGATGCCGAATTGCGTTTGTATTTCCAGCAATGATAATATGTTTTCTCATCTTTGAGCCATTTTTCTTTACGTAAATCGCCCTCTTCAAACGAATTTGCCAAATCGTCCGTCAGTTTGAAATAAGAGGCGTTCAAAAGATATACGCATAAATAGGTTCTGTCCACATACGAAGGCATTGAAGCGCTCGAAGATGCGCTGAAAATCGCTTCCTTGCTTGCACGAAGAAACACATTGTCCAAATCCGGGTCTAATTCGTAGCCCGAGGTTTTGATAACTTCGTCGGCTTTAGCTTCGGCATTTGCCCATTCTTCGTGGTACAGATAGACGCGGGCAAGCAAAGCCGAAGCTGCTGCTTTCGTCACTCTGGTCTTAGCATTATCGCTTCCCGCCAAAGTCGTTTCGGCATATTGCAAATCATCGATGATACCGTCCGTATCGCTGATTATTTTTTCTTTCGATTCGCGCGGCTGTAGAGACGTTTCCAATACGTTGGCGGATTTCACCCATGGAACGTCGCCAAAAAGATTGACGAGAACAAAATAGCCGTAAGCCCTGAAATATTTGGCTTCGCCGATATGCTCCTTCTGTTCCTCTTCCGTAAAAACCGAAGTCGCCGATAACTGTTCAATCAAATCGTTGCTCAACAAAATCGCCTTATATGGATATGTCCAAAGATGTCCGATATACGAAGTCGTAGGGCTGTAGGAATTATACCTCAAGGGGTCATAATTTACAGAATTATGGTATGCCTCGTCTGCAATATTCGAAAGATAAAGCGGAAGCATATATTCATAAATATTATTGACAAAAAAGTTTTGCGCATACAAGCCGTTAACGGCTGTTCTGGCAACATCGATATCGGAAAAAACATCTTCCCGCGAAATTATGTTGCTTGGCAGTTCCACATCCAACAGTTTGTCGCATGACACAAAAGATAATGCCAAAAACAAACTCGTCGCATAAAGTATTTTATTAAAATATTTCATAATGTCATTTATTTAAATCATTTATTAATAGTTAAAATCCTAAATTTATTCCTGCTGTAATTGTCCTGAAAGGCGGAATAGAGCTTTTTGTTTCCGGGTTCCATTCGTCGAACTTCGAAATGGTCAACAAATTTTCGCCTTTCACATATAACCTTATAACTTTCGCCTTTATTTTCTTACTCACCGATTGAGGCAGCGTATAAGCTAACGCTACGTTTTTCAGACTGATATACGAAGCGTCGGAATAAAAAGCGTCCGATTCGGTATAATAGTAATAATAAGCATAACCAATATCGGAAGTTGTCGTTGTAGTCAGTCCCGGACGTGATGCGCCGGGATTTTCGGGCGTCCAATAGTCGGTTGCATATTTTCGCGGTATGTTTCTCCCGACATAACCAAGCGGATAGTAATATGTTTTCAAATAACCTTCCGAAAAAGGTCTTTTTGTGAAATAGAAAAAAACGTCCAACTGCAAATTTCGGTACCGGAACGAGTTATGCAATCCTCCGTAATAATCGGGGTCGGTATCTCTCAAAAACTGTTTATCGTCGGCTGATGTAATTTTTCCGTCGCCATTGAGGTCTTCGACTGTAGGAACGCCGTTTTCCGGGTTAATACCTGTATATTTATATCCCCATACGATATTTTTTGATTCGCCGACTTTATAAGTCGTAGCATACGAAGTAATTTCTACGTTCGGAAATTCTTTTATGATATTATTATTCGGCAGCGTGAATGTGAGAGTCGTAAACCACTGGAATTTTTCCGTTTTTACATTTGTCGAGACCAGTTCGAGTTCGAATCCCTTATTTTCGATGATGATTCCCGGAATATTGTCGCTGTATCCGCCTATTCCTGCCTGCGAAGCCAAAGGTCTGGCGTCAATCAGAGAGTAGGAACGATTGAAATAAAATGCCGAACCTATTTGCAGACGGTTATCCAAAACCGCAATATCCAGCGCCACTTCCGATTTACGGGTCTTTTCCCATGTGAAGTCGGGATTGGATACCCTCAGGAGATACAAGCCCGCATTGCCTTCGTACGGATACGAGGATGTTTCGTACGCATCGATGTGCTGGAAATCGGCAACATTGTCGTTTCCCGTGATTCCATGACTTATTTTCAGTTTTCCATAATTCAGAAATCCGAGGTTTTCGCGCACAAATTCTTCGCCCGAAAATATCCATGCTCCGGCAATAGACCAGAAATTACCGTATCGGTTCTTCTTTGCGAAAATCGACGAACCGTCGCGCCTGACTATCCCGCTAAACAAATATCTGCCTGCGAAATCGTAACTTGCGCGTGCATACAGCGAAGCGCGTTTCACTGTCTTGTCGTCGCTGTTAACATCATATCTCACTCCGGCAGCGCTGTAGTTTCGAAACATGGTTTCGGATGCGAAATCGCGAAGTTCAAAATCGTCGCTTGCTAAATTGTTTATCTGGTAAGTTGCTCCCAACAACACTGTTAACGCGCCTTTTCCGATTGTCCTGGTATAATTAAGACGCGGCTCTACGATAAATATATCCGAATAGCTGTCGCCCGCTAACACACGGTTTCTATATGCACTCGTTGCATACGGGTTCAAATAGTTTTGCCTGTAAGATTGAAACTGGTCGGTGGTATTTTTTGTGTAACCGAAATCTACTATTGCATCAAAATCAGGCAAAAACCGGTAATGAGTTTGCAGATTGGTAATCAGCGTAGTGTTTTTGTTTTCCGTGTTTGCATATTTGACCCGTAAAGGATTATTTACACTCGAATTAAGCCAGTAAAGCGAGCCGTCGTCGTTGTATACCGGCTGGTTTGGAGCATAAACAAGATAAGTATCGGGGTCTAAACCTCGCGATTTTGAATTAAATGTATTGAAGGCAAAAGATGCGGTAATATCTAATTTGTCGTCCAACCCGCGATGATTTACCAAAAGTCTTGTACCTAAACGTTTTGTTTTGTCGTCGGGTTCTGCCAGGAGAACATTCCCTGTTTCAAAATAATCGGCATGCAAGTAAAAGGATGTGTGTTTGTTGCCTCCCGACAGGCTTACCTGCCCGTCATACACTTTCCCTGTTTGTCCGACAAATTCTTTTTGCCAGTCGGTATGATACTTGTCGCCCCATATCAACAGGTCGTAAGCATTACTTTCGGTAGGCGTAGCTGCCGGAAGTCCGAGTTTTGCATCTGCTTCGAATGCTTTCCTTCTTATGTCTAAATATTCCTCTGTGGTCAGGAAATCGTACCATTCGGTTACTCCCGTAACACCTGCGCTTGCCGAAGCCGAAAGCTGCAATTTCGAACTTGTTATTTTCTTGGTGTTGATAATCACCACTCCATTAGCGCCTTTGCCGCCATAAATAGCTGTTGCGTCGGAATCTTTGAGTATTTCGATACTTTCGATGCTCGAAGAGTTCAATATGTTCAACGGGCTGGTTTGCCCGCTGTGGCTCGACCAGTTAAAACCCGACGGCAACTGTACTCCGTCGATAATCACCAGAGGTTCCGACAGTTCGTCCTGTACATTGCTCTGTCCGCGGATTTTAATTTTGCCGTTTTCCACCGCCACTCCGCTTGCACGTCCTGCCAAAGCATTGACCGTATTGATGGTTTGTTCCTGTTCAATAATCTCGGAACCGATTTTGCTTACAGTACTTGTTTGCGATGTTTTATTAGACGAAAATGTCGCTTCGACCAGTTCGATTGTTTGCGAATGACTGGGGTCGCTCACTGTAACCTGTTGTAATTGATACCCGGGCAAAGCGGCGTCTAAAGTCGGCGTAGTATCGGCAACGTTCAGAGTAAATACGCCGTTTTCGTCAGTCAAAGTCCAGTGCGAAGAATTTTCTTTTATAAGAACGCCTGTCAGCGCTTCGCCCGTATTTTTGTCCCGTACAATTCCTTTTACGGTATGTTTTGTTCCTGTTTTAGCGTCTCGTGCGTATATCGAATTTACATTTGCGAGACCAAGGAATAATAAAAATAAAAAAATAAATTTATTTTGTTTGTTAAAAATAATGTATAATTTTGTCATAATAATTTAAATAAAGAAAGTGCAGCTAATTGCTATATTTCCACGGTTTTTTAGACTGCACTTTCGTTTTTGTAACCATTAAAAAATATCTTAAATCAATAAAATTTCGCTAATTAATCATTCCAAACTGCTTTTTGTCGTTATTAAAATCACTCCATTAGCTCCTCGCGAACCGTAAATAGCCGTAGCGTCCGAATCTTTCAAAACGTCGATACGTTCGATATCAGTCGTACTAAGGCTTGCCAAAGGACCGATTGCACCCACAGCGCCGATATCCAAAGGCGAAATGCTTTGATTGATGAACGGCACGCCGTCGACAACAATCAATGGCTCGACATTCGTAGAAGTCGGAGCGCCGCCACCGCAGCATCCATGTCCGCCGCCGCCATCGCTGATTGTATTCACCCCGCGAATATTGATGGACGCATTAGAGCCCGGCAATCCCGAAGTTTTAGAAATAGACAGTCCGGCAACTCTGCCTTGCAGAACTTCCAAAAGACTTGTTCCGGGATACTGTTCCAAAGTTTCCCTTGTGATAGTACTTACGGTTCCGGTAGATTTTTTCTTTGTCGATTTGCCATAACCGATAACCACAACATCATCCAGGTTTTCCGTGCTTTTGGCAAGCTGAACAGTCTGCGCCGCAGAAACGTCTTCAACTGCGATTTCTTGAGAATTATAACCCAGCAAACTAACTTTAATCGTATTATTATTAGCTTTCGCCGTTTTTATAGCGAACTCGCCTTTGTCGTTGGTTTCCGTAGCTGCGTCGCCTAAGGTCACAACCGCGCCAACCAGAGGGTCATTATTCGTAGAAATGACTTTTCCCTTAATAGTTTGAGCGTTCAATATGCCCGCTGTGAGAACTGTTCCCACCAGCAAAACAATAAATCTAATATTTGCTTTCATAATCAATTAATCTTTTTAATTAAGTTACTTCGAAGACGCAATAAGATTTACATTGAATTTCTTAATACTTTCGATAAGAGCAGCTTCATCAAGAGTAGTGGCGTTATATGCTATGGCAATATTTTTGGTTTTTTCGTTCGTAGCCACATCATACACTCCTTTTTCTTTTGCGAGATTTTGCTCCAGTTCATCGGCATTATCCAACTTTTCGGCATTAAAGAAAGCGTATTTGACTTTCTCACTTGCCCAATACTTTGCTACGGTATAGTTGAACTTCTGAAAATCTTTTTGGATTTCTTTTGAGCTCACTTTGTTAGCATCGTACTCGACTTTGACTTCTTTAGTCGGAAGGTCGACATTCACAGAAAGCACTCCGGCTTCGGCTCCGATGTTTTTCTTAACTTTCGCAGCACAACCTCCGCATCCCATTTGTCCTGCCTGAAAAGAAACCGTTCTCGTAATAACCTCATTCGGGTCATAGTCTTTCGCTTCGTACTTCAATGCGACAATTGCTTCTTTCAACTGCTCGGCATTGACTTTCGCGTCATCATAAGAAATGGTGACCACACGTTTCTCAAGGTCTGCGCTAAAATCCGATACGCCGTCAATTGCGATTACCGTTTTTTTGATTTTGCCCGAACATCCACCACATTTCATGTTCTCAGCCCTTAATTTCACAACTTTGTTAGTTGCATTAACACTGCCTATTACAAAAATAGACATTAATAAAATAATTAAACTTTTTTTCATGTTACCTAAAATTTTTAAAAACATTAATAATAAAAAATATAATTGTCCCATATCGGAATACAATATTCTAACTGTAAATCAATTCATGTCGCCAACAGTATGCTTACTTCCCGATGAAGGCGCAAAATTGGGCGCAAAATTGGAGACGCAAAATATTGCGTCTCTACGAATCGACAACACCCTTGACGACCACAGCATTGTCCAGTGTAGAGACGCAATATTTTGCGTCTCCACTGCGTCTCCACCGCGTCTCCACCAATCTCGAATTTCGCGATTTCGGATTTGTCTTTTACTTCGCCGTTTTGCCCATACAACGGCAAGTTAAAGTAGCCAACGTATGCAACAATGAATATTATCGCTAATATTCTTGCCGTTCTGTATACGCAATTGAAACTTTTCGCAATATTTGTTTTCATACTTAACTGTTTGTCCTTATAATATTGATTACATGCGTTTTGCGAATACGACAAAACCACAGACGGACATCTCCAACGAATGTCCATCTGTGTTCCGTCACGATAAAATGAATATACTCTATATATCTTTTTATAAGATATGCTCTCTCTCTCTCTCTCTCTCTCTCTCTCTCTCTCTCTCTCTCTCTCTCTCTCTCTCTCTCTCTCTCTCTCTCTCTCTCTCTAAAAAAATAGAGACAAAACCAAAGTTTGTGTGTTATTT
>JAIRLF010000203.1 GCA_031259655.1 Prevotellaceae bacterium | reverse complement strand
ACCCAAACAGTAAGCCACAGCCGAGCCTGCCGCCGAGCCTCGACCCGGACCTACCGTGACACCCATTTTTCGAGCTTCCGAAATGAAATCCTGCACGATGAGAAAATATCCCGGGAAACCCATCTTTTTTATTGTGTTAAGCTCGAAATCTATTCGTTCCGTCAATTCGGGGCTTATTTCGGCATAACGTTTTTTAGCGCCCTCGTAGGTCAGATGCCGCAGATAATCGTCATCGTTTGCATACTCTTTGGGGATAGGAAACAGTGGCATAATTGCCTTGCTGCTAATAGAATATTCTTCTACTTTGTCAACGATTTCGTCAGTATTTGCAATGGCTTCGGGTATATCGGCAAACAGTTCCTGCATTTCTGTCTGGGTTTTCAACCATTCCTGTTTGGTGTATCGCATCCGGTCGGTATCGGCAAGTTTGGCGCCTGTGTTGATACAGATAAGCCGGTCGTGCATGTCGGCGTCTTCTTTATGCACGAAATGTACGTCGTTGGTGGCAATGATTTTTATCCCCAATTTCTTCGATAACTCTATGATACCCTTATTTGCAACGGTCTGTTCCTGGTACACGCGCATTGTATAAGGATCGTTGTTCGGATGTCGTTGAACTTCGAGATAAAAATCGTCGCCAAACTGTTCTTTGAACTCCAGCGCAACACGTTCGGCTCCTTCCATATCGTCGGAACGAATTAGCTTCGGAATCTCTCCTCCTATACACGCCGACGAAACAATCAGTCCTTCTTTATACCGAAATAAAATCTCCTTATCGATTCGCGGACGCATGTAGAAACCTTCGATGAACCCTAATGAAACGAGTTTCATTAAGTTCTGATATCCTGTTTTGTTTTTCGCCAACAGGATAAGATGCCGGCCTCCCTGGTCTTCCTTGCCGTTTTTGTCGAACCGGCTGTTGCGCGCCACGTAAACTTCGCAACCTACTATCGGTTTGATTTCGGCTTTCTTAGCTTCTTTCAGAAACTCTTTGACTCCGTACATATTCCCATGGTCGGTGATGGCAAGCGCTTTTTGGTTGTCGGCTTTTGCAGTAGCAAACAGGTCGGATATCGCCGAAGCGCCGTCTAATACAGAGTATTGTGTGTGTACGTGTAAATGTGTGAACATGCGTATTTTTATTAAATTACTTTATTAACAATATGTTATTATCTTTTTTCAGACGTCAAAGATAATCAGATTTTTGAAAAGAATGAAATAGCCACATAAAACGGGTGCATTTCAAATTGTCGCATTTTCCGCAAAAATATCACTGCCTGTACTACGGGCATATATATGGCATATATACGGGCATATATACGGCATATATACGGGCGTATATACGGCAAGTATACGGGCGTATATACGGCAGGTATATGTAGTATCCCGCAAAACGACAATTTGAAATACACCACATAAAACATCATAAAACATCAAATTGCAAAACGTTATTCATCCGATTGCCCAATCATGGCATTTCCAAAGTTTGAAAGAATACAAAGCTTTGTTTACCTTATATAATACAAGTATGGAAGAAGTGCGAGGAGAAATCAACGGAAAACCTTTCAGGGATTAGTTTATTCAGCTTTGGATGAGAACGGCGAATTATGATTGGAGGAGAAATTGTGGGGGTGTGATGACAGGTTAAAAAATATAATGGACGAAGAAGAAAAAATTTTGTTGCTTCCCGTCGCCGCGCGTTTCGTTCCCTGTTTACGGCTTCTGTGATTTAATATTTCGTTTCAATCCCGAATATTTTGTTCGTTTGACGGCCGATTTTCGGAAAAGAGTTTGGAACTCATCTTCGTTCAGGTTGTTCCAGTCATTTTTTGATTTGGAAAGCAAATCGGGAGAAGGTTCGAACATCGGTTCTTTATTTTCGCTTGCATAGCGGATGTTCCAAGGGCAAACATCCTGACAGATATCGCATCCGAAAATTCTGCCGGCAAGTTTTTCTTTAAACGGTTCGGGGATTTCGTCTTTCGATTCTATGGTTAGATACGCGATACATCTTCGGGCGTCCACGACATAAGGCTCGACAATAGCTCCGGTCGGGCAGCTTTCGATGCAGCGAACGCAAGCGCCGCATTTGCCTGTTTCGGGATTATCGTATTCCAGTTCGACATTAAGTATCAGTTCCGCAAGAAAATAGAACGAGCCTTTACCTTTGATAATTATACTGCTATTTTTACCTCGCCAGCCTATTCCGCTTTGTTGCGCCCAAAATTTTTCGAGCACAGGAGCGGAATCAACAAAGCCTCTGCCGTCTGCGCCTTTCTGTTCCTGCCGGACGAAATCAAGCAGCCGATTCAGTTTCTCTCTGATAACGATATGATAATCCGTGCCGTAAGCATATTTCGATATCACGGGAGCGCCGTCAATCTGTTTTCGGGAAGAATAGTAATTGTATGCCAACGATATAACAGATTTTGCGCCCTCGACCAACAAAGCAGGATTAAGACGCATATCGAAATGATTTTCCATGTATTTCATTTCGCCGTTATATTCGGAACTCAACCATTTACTGAGATTTTCCGATTCGTTTTCCAGAGGCATAACTTTGGCTATTCCACAGGCGGAAAAGCCCAAACGATATGCCTCTGTTTTTATTTTTTCGGCAAGCCCCAACATTCAATTAAAAATCACAAAACTTCAGGTCATCCGTAACCGATTATATTGCTGAGGTTATTCCTCTCGCCACTCAATTTAGGACTTGTTTGAACAGTCCCAAATCTTTAACATCGAAGTTCATTATGTACGAGTAACGAAGATTGTTTTCGGCAGCGGCATATTTCAGGAACACGTCCGCAGAGAGAACATAATCGTTATTTCGTTGAGCGTCAATCAGCAGCACGTATGTCAATATGATATGTCCTGCCATTTCGACTAATCTGCGCGCATGAAAGTCAATATATTCCGGATTTGCCGTTGATGTAACTTTCTCTACTGCTTCGGCGTATGTGTTTGTCATTTCGACCAGCCGGTTTTTAATATATTCATGCTCCGGTCGATACTGCAACGCTTCATATTCGCGGATTTTATTCAATGCAAAACCGGTTGTAACGGCGCGTATTGCGGCAACAACCTGCAATTGCGATGTTCCCTCGTATATAGTTGTGATTCTTGCATCTCTATAGATACGTTCTATCGGGTAATCTTTCATGAACCCCGACCCGCCATGAATCTGTATACTGTCGTATGCCAATTCGTTAGAATATTCGCTTGAGATGAGTTTCAGCAAAGGGGTAAAGAAATCGGCAACTTTCTGAGCGTTTTTACTTTCCTGACGTTCTTCGGGAGTAAGTTTCCGGTCTTCCGCCAACAAGCTGTAAGCCTTGTATAAATCCACATAGCGTGATGTTTCGTACAATAACGAACGGGAAGCGTGCAATTTAGCCTTCATCAACGTCAGAAGTTCGTATACGGCGGGGAAATTGATTATTGTTTTTCCGAATTGGATACGTTCGTTTGCATATTTCAGAGCTTCGCGATAAGCCGCTTCGCAGAGTCCAACCGATTGTGCTCCAACACCCAGACGCGCGCCGTTCATTAGCGACATCACATATTTTATCAAACCTAATTTACGGTCGCCGACGAGTTTAGCCGGCGCATTTTTGAACACTAATTCGCAAGTAGGCGAACCTTTGATTCCCAGCTTGTTTTCGATACGACGCACTTTAACCTTGTCGTGTATTTTGTCGTACACGAAATACGACAGCCCGCGTGCGTCTTTAGTACCTTCTTCCGAACGCGCCAAAACTAATTTAATATCAGCGTCGCCGTTGGTAATGAAACGCTTAACGCCATTAAGCAGCCATGTATTTTGTTGTTCGTCCCAAGTTGCTTTCAACATCACCGATTGTAAATCGCTACCGGCGTCAGGTTCGGTCAAATCCATCGAACAGGTTTCGCCGTTAGAAACTCGCGGCAGATATTCGTCTTTGATTTCTTTTGAAGCAAATTCGTGTATTGTTTCTGCACAATCCTGTAAACCCCAGATATTTCCGAATCCGGCATCTGCTCTTGACACAATTTCAGCCGCCATTACGTATGGAACCATAGCGAAATTCAATCCGCCATATTCGCGAGGAAGCGATATTCCGTAAAGCCCTGCTTTTTTTAGAGCATCGTGATTTTCCTGAGTTCCGCGCGCATATTTAACATGCCCGTCGATGACTTGAGGTCCTTCGTGGTCGACGCTTTCGGCGTTCGGACTGATGATATTTGCGCAAATATCGCCGATGATTTCCAGCGTCTTGTCGTAGCTGTCCAAAGCATCTTCGTAATTTACGGGGGCATAATCGTATTTGTCCTTGTCGATAAACCCTTTTTCTTTAAGTTCTACAATTCTATTCATCAATGGATGTTCCAGATGAAATTTCAAATCTTTGTTGTCTGAATAAAAATTTGCCATTTATGTTAATGTTTAATTATCAAAATCAATGCTGTTTACAGTGTTAATAATATGGTTGCCTTTTAGACGAAGCCATGTTTTAAAACCTTTTTCTCCGGCGGTCAGTTCGATTACCCGTGCGCCGGAAACCATGTGAGTATAAGTTGTTTTGCTTCCCGAAAAACGCCCGTATGCAAGGAATATATCGTTGTATTTTCCGATATAATCGTTATCGTGGTCGTGTCCGACAAAAGTTGCCATCACATCTTTACATTCTCTCATTGCCAGAAACATACCCGAATTGAGCGCAGCCGGACATTCCGGTTCATT
>JAIRLF010000162.1 GCA_031259655.1 Prevotellaceae bacterium | reverse complement strand
TGACATCATAGATTGTGTCACACCGTTCACAATGACGAAAAACCGACTTTTGATACAGCCCCTTCGCTTGTCGTCATTTTGCTCCTCCACTCCTTCGCGTGTCACACCGTTCACAATGACGAAAAACCGACTTTTGATACAGTCCTTACGCTTGTCGTCATTTTGCTCCTCCACTCCTTCGCGCGTCAGCCACTCTTAGTTCTTAGTTTTTAGTTTTTAACTCTCAAAGAGTCTTCTATCAGCCAATCTAAAACCTGAGATATATCAAATCCTGCGTGGATTATTTGTTGCGGGACAATGCTTGCCTCGCTCATTCCCGGGACAGTGTTTATTTCGATAAAAAACAGTTTGTCGCCGGAACAGATATAGTCTATACGCACCAAACCTCTACATCCTAACCGATTAATGATATGTTTAGTAAAAGTTTTAACCTTTTCCGAAAGTTCGTCCGTAATTGTAGCGGGCGTGATTTCTTCCGATTTGCCTTCGTATTTAGCCTCGTAATCGAAAAAACTGTTTTTAGGGATTATCTGAGTTACGGGAAATTCGAGCGTTCTTATGTCAGTTGAATATATCCCGTGCGACAGTTCCATTCCTTCGACAAACGATTCGATTATCACATCGCCGTTTTCTTTCCTTGCCATATCGACGGCAGCCCTCAAATCGGCGCTTGAACAGACTTTTGTGACACCAAAACTGCTACCTCCGGCATTTGGCTTAACAAACATCGGATAAGCGATTTGCCGTTCTATTTCGGCTTGGTCGAAAGCCTCGTTTTTTTTCAGAAGAAAATCGTTTGCCATATCGATACCCAAACTGCGCAAGTAACATTTGCAGGCATATTTGTCGAATGTGAGCGCCGAAACGAAAGCGTTACAAGTCGTGTATGGTATTCCGATTAAATCGAAATAAGCCTGAAGGATACCGTTTTCTCCCGGCGTTCCGTGTATAATTATAAAAGCACAGTCGAATACGTTTTTTTTGCCGTCGAGAACAAAGCTAAAATCGTCCTTATTCACCGGCGTTCTTTGGTTATCAGTTATATCGACGTTCCATTCCGAACCGCAGACAGATATTCGATATGTGGAATATTTTTCTTTTGGAAGATGTTTTTCTATAGTGAGGGAACTGCGTTCCGAAATGATTTTCTCCGGCGAATCGCCTCCATAAAGTATTGCTATATTTTTCTTCATGCTTGATTTTAAATCAATTAATTTATATTTAACAAATACAAATGTAGTCGAAAAATTATAAAAACGTAATCTTATTATTATGATTGGAGTTAAGTCATAATCCCGTACTGTTGAAACGAGATTAATCGTTTCGTTCGTAAAGGATTCAATATAATAATTGGGTTTGATTTTTTAGCGCTCCCCAGCAAGGACTTGAACCTTGGACCCCATGATTAACAGTCATGTGCTCTAACCAACTGAGCTACTGAGGAGTTTCCTGCAACTGCTTTCGCTGTTTGCGAGTGCAAAGGTAAACATTTTTTTTAATATCAAAATAAAACTCGAAAAAATATTTTGATTTTTTTTCTCGCCGCGATATATGTTCCTGTCAATTTGATATTTGCTGTGAATAAAATATGAGTGTATTTTTTTTGTATTCCATTTTTTCATTACCAATATGTCGTCTCTAACGGGACTTTTGTTCAATCATTCCGTTCAATTCCTGTTTTCTATGGACAGAGCCTAAAACATTGTGTAACTTTGTGCCTTGTGCCTTTGTGGTTAAACCATTCTGTTCAATTCTAAAATTCTGTAAATTCTGATTATCTTTGTTTCGTTTTTAAATAGTAGATATTATTACGAAAGTAATGAAAACAAGAATATTAATATTATTTCAGATTATTGTAATTGTCACATTTATATCATGCAGTATGGGACTGACAAACGAAGAAAAGACATTGATTAATAAAGGTACAGCCAACGAATCGTTCAGAGTGTTACTCACTACAAACGCAGAAGATTCGCTCATTCTCAGGCAGAAATCGCAAACAATTGAACTTACAAGAGACGTCGGCGACTTAAAATTGCTTATCGCACGCATGAAGGTCACGCTCGAAGCCGAAAACGGCGTAGGAATTGCAGCTCCGCAAGTCGGTATTTTACGGAATATGTTTATTATTGTGAGAGTAGACAAACCCGGGATGCCTGTCGAGGCGGTCATAAATCCCGTGATTGTTTCGCATCCCGACGAAACCGTTTGTTTCGAACGCGACGGTTGCCTGTCTATTCCCGAAACATCGGGTAATTCAATGCGTTATCCTTGGATAGAAGTGGAATATTTCAACGAAAACGGCGAAAAAATCCGCGAAAAACTGTCGGGTCATTCCCGGCAGGACAATTTCGCCGCCGTCATATTCCAGCACGAATACGATCATTTACAGGGAATACTGTTTGTCGATAAACTTTGTAACTGATTTAAAATTTCTCGTTCTAATGCCCGATGTTATTTGAATTTGAAAAAATAAATTACTTTTGTATAGTATTAATTAAATAAATTAAAAACAGAAATAATGAATAATGACAATATGAAAACACGTAAGTACATTATGTTAATGTTTATACTCCAGCTGTTTACTTTTAACAGTTTTGGACAAAATTCATGGGAGAGCCCGTCGATTGTCGATGAAGGAAAAGAACCTCCACGCGCAGATTTTGTTCCGTACGCCGACCTCTCGCAACTGTTGGCGGACAATAAATTTGCCTCTCCGTATGTGAAAAGCCTGAATGGAACTTGGAAATTTCACTTTGCGGAAAACGTGGCTACACGTCCGGTAGATTTTTATTCGGAAAATTTGGACGAAAACGCATGGAAAAACATCCGGGTGCCTGCAAGTTGGGAAACTCAGGGTTTCGGCGTGCCTGTTTACACTAACAGTCCGTATATTTTCCCGCTCAATCCGCCGTATGTAGATAACGACGACCTGCCAATCGGCAGTTATCGGACATGGTTTGAGTTGCCCGAGTCGTTCGACGGTAAAGAGATTTTCCTTTATTTCGGCTCTATTTCGGGCGCTGCGACCGTATATCTCAACGGGCAAAAACTGGGCTACTCAAAGGTTGCCAAGACGCCCGCCGAATTTAATCTCACTCCGTATCTGAAAAAGGGGAAAAATCTGCTGGCTTTGCAAGTCTTCAAATGGAGCGACGCTTCGTACCTCGAAGACCAGGATTTTTGGCGACTTGCCGGCATCGAGCGTGATGTGCTGTTGATTGCGCGTCCGAAAGTGTCCATCGAAGACTTTTTTGTGCGCGGCGACCTGGATAAGAATTACAAAAACGGCGTCCTCTCCGTCGACGTCGATATCCGCAATTTCACCGGACAAGAGACCGGAACTTATTATGTAGAAGTGTCTTTGTTTGATGACAATCAGAAAAAGATTCTGACAAAGAAACTGACCGTAAAAAACATCGAAGCAAAGAAAGAGCAGACGGTTTCGTTTTCGGCAAACGTATCCTCGCCAAAGCAGTGGAGCGCCGAGTTTCCCAATCTTTACACTACTCTTATCGAACTTAAAGACAGTAAGGGACAAACACTCGAACTCGCAGGATGC
>JAIRLF010000126.1 GCA_031259655.1 Prevotellaceae bacterium | reverse complement strand
AGATTGTCGATTTCATCGGACTTGTATTACCGTGATTTTGGCGATAAACGGGCTATTATTATTCCCGAAAATCAAATGCAAAACTTTATCGCTGTCGCCGGAAACGAAAAAGAACAGGTGATATACCTCTCTAACGAAGAAGTAAGTCTTCGCAAAGGCGTGAAGGTGAGAATTACGGGAGGAGCATTCGCCGGCGTCGAAGGCATTTTTATGAGAATCAAAGGCGATAAACGACTTGTGGTGAGTATCCCTAACCTGTTCTCGGTCGCTACGGCGTATATACCGTCACAATATGTACAGGAAGTCGTTGAGAGTTAAAAACTAAAAATTAAAAACTAAAAGTGGCATGGAAGAGTTAAGAACTAAAAGTTAAGAACTAAGAGTGGGCGATGCAGGCTGTTGAGAGTTAAAAACTAAAAATTAAAAACTAAAAGTGGGCGATGCCGACTGTTAAGAGTTAAAAACTAAGAGTTAAGAACTAAGAGTGGGCGATGCCGGCTGGTAATGCTCCCTTGTCGTCTCTGTGGTGATTTCGCCCTTTCAGGGCTTGCCGTCAGTTTTCTATAGCCGTCAATTAAGGCTGAAAGCCTTATTGTCAATAGCGTAGGGCAACGCCCTACGAAACGAACGTTCTCCTCTCTCCATAGCCCTGAAAGGGCGCACGTTGAGAGAGTTAAAAACTAAAAGTTAAGAGTTAAGATGCGTGATTCGCGGATAATTTTTGGAGTTGATTTAAATTTTTTTCATTACTTTTGTGCTTTAAAATTAAAGAAGACATGATAAGTGATAAATTATCTTTTTCGAAAAATCTCTTTTGGGATGCAGACTTGTCGGAATTGGACATAGAAAAACATGCTCCATACGTGGTGGGACGCGTCCTGGACTATGGCTCCTGGGACGACTGGCTCTTGATATGTCAATATTATGGCATGGATAAAATTAAATCAATAGCGCTTGGAATACGAAGCATGGAACGTAAATCCTTGTCTTTTATTGCAACTGCTACAAATACTCCCGAAAATCAATTCAGATGTTACAAACTTCTGCAGTCCAAGAATCTACACTGGTACTTTTGAAAAAATTACATGAAATACCGGAGTTAAAAGGTTTACGATTAGTAGGCGGAACGGCTCTTGCGTTATACTTGGGACACAGACGCTCTATAGATTTGGATTTTTTCGGTTCAATTAAAATGGACGGTATGTCCATTTGTAACATTTTAACTAATGCGGGATTTGATGCGCTCTCCGAACGAGATACTACTAATATTCACATATTTAAAGTAAATAATGTGAAAGTTGATATGGTAAACTATTCTTTTGATTGGTTGGAGCCTTCTGTCGAAATCGACGGAATCAGGATGGCTGGATTAAAAGATATCGCTGCAATGAAATTAGAAGCCATTACGAACAGAGGAACAAGAAAAGACTTTGTGGATTTATATTTTCTGTTACAACATTTTACATTAAATCAAATGTTGAATATGTACCTTGAAAAATATACCCGCGGGTCGATATTCAATGTCATAAGAAGTTTGAGTTACTTCGTTGACGCCGAAGAGGTTCCTATGCCGGAAATGCTTATCCCTGTAAAATGGGAAAATATTAAAACAACTATTCGGCGCGCGGTAGAACGACAAGTGAAAAAATCACGAAACAGCGCGAAAAAAGTAAACGATACTCCTTGCGAGGGTGACGAACCGGTCAAATCGCAAAATCATAGTTTGGATAATTAACATAATGTTTAACTCAAAATATTTAAATTAACATGGCACGATTGCTTTATAGACAAGATTCTTTAGCGTCACATACACGCTTGACACGTCGTCATATCCGCTTGTGCGGACAGGTGAAGGGCGGCGCTTCGTATGCTCAGGCTATTCAGCCTAAACTGGATAACCTCATCCAAAAGGGACAGGCGCTGTCGGCGGCGGAAGAGGTTACTGAAAATTCGTACGACGACCTGGTTCTCAAGGATTCATACCTCGACGATAGCGTCCGTACTCTTTTTGAGCGTTCGCGACAGTACGACCGCGAAAATGGAGGTAATGTATCCGTATTGCTCTTTCCCGACTTGACGTATTCGGATATTATCAACATGCCTTATTCCGAAGAACCTAAGAAGGTTAGCAGTCTGATACAAAAGTTAGAAACGCTGGAACCGACTCACGAACTTCGTTCTCTCGCCGGCATTCTCCAACAAAAGGTCGATGCTGTTAACACTGCTTTGGACGCTCGACAACTGGCCGCCGATAATGTTCGCAAATGTCAGACCGATGTAGAACTGGCTAAAAACGAAGTAAGGGCGCAGTACGAAGCTAATTATTTGGACGCGAGAAAATCTTTGGGCAAATACATTGCCGAATCGCTGTTCCCGAAAGTTATACGGCGGAAAAGTAAGAGCGACGAAGGGGATGTTGATTCCGAAACAGAAGAATAAAAACCGTCAAAAGTCGCCCTGAAAACATTTCGACACGCTACTAAAACGTTGGCAGCGCGTCATAATCTTTTATGACACGTCATCGAAGCGTTGACAGAGTCCCTTAATTTTGTATGGTATGCTCCCAAAGCGTTGTGAAGCATCCATGAACATTATTGTGTGTCAAAAAAAATTTTATTTTGCACACCCTTACACTCTAATGGCTACCGCCAAAGGTTTGTTGTACCATCGTAATGTTTTATGATACTCCGACTACACTTTTGTGATGCGAATTAATTTGTTCAAGGCTCCTTCCGAGGCTTTAATGTAGTGAATTAATTTTTTTTGACCACGAATGGCTCCGGATTACCGGTGGATTTTAGATTTTAGATTGTGGATTTACGATTGTGGATTACGTCGAAATATCTGAAAAATAGAAGAAAACAATGATGCTTATTTCATTTACTTGTATGTTCGGACTTGCGTATTGCCAAACCGCTTTTGCTTGTGTCGATAGGCGAAAATGGTTGCCTGCCGTCGAATATTTGCAAATAATTTGTTTTGCCGGAATGCTTTATCCTTTACATGCTTTAAACCTGAATATCCTTCATAGTGCAGTTTGGATATAAAAAACTCCGAAAATAGTGCAGTTTGCGAGGCGAAAAAGTTCCAAAATAGTGCAGTTTCCATTTTTTTATTACTTTTGCACTGTAATATGTAAAGGTTTGTATTGTGGAAACAAATGTATATAAACAAATAGTTTTAGACCAGCAAAAGGAAAAAAACGGGATAAACACCGATGTTTTGGTTCCGAGACAGGAAGAGGTTCTTTTTGATTTACATTCACCGTTGGCGCAAATAGTAATAGGGGTCAGACGTAGCGGAAAATCTACGCTCTGTCATAAGATTTTGAAACAAAACAATGTAAACTACGCGTATGTGAATTTTGACGATGAACGGCTTTATAAACTCAAACCGGAAAACCTGAATACGGTTCTCGAAGCTTTATATATGGTTTATGGCGATTTCAAGTACCTGTTTTGTGATGAAATTCAGAATATTCCTTCGTGGTTTTTGTTTATCAACAGACTCTTGAGACAAAAAATCAAACTGGTAATAACAGGCTCAAATGCCAAACTGTTGAGCGGCGAATTAAGTACGCATCTTACAGGACGCTATAATCAAATAGAACTGTTTCCATTTTCGTTTTCGGAGGCGCTTCAATACAAACATATCAATGGCAACGATGATTCGACTTCGGGTCTTGCTTTTCGCAAAGCCGCTTTTGAGGAATATTTGTCGTATGGCGGTTTTCCCGAACTGTTTGAGGTGCAAAACAAAAAGGCGTATATTAAGAATCTTTTCAATTCGATAATACTGAGAGATATTCAACAGCGGTTTTCGATTCGCTATCCCGAATCATTACGCAAAATGGCGGAATATCTTATCGATACTGTTGCCGCCGAACTCAGTTACAAACAACTTGCCGTGCAATTTTCGTTCGGTTCACTGCATACGGCGGAAAAATATGTCTCCTTTCTTCGTCAGGCATATCTGTTGCTCGGTATCCGGCGATTTTCGTTCAAGGCTAAAGAACGGATTTGTAACGAAAAAAACTATGCTGTCGATACGGGATTTATTTCGCTTGATAAAGAGGGCTTTTCGATGAAAAATATGGGACAGCGACTTGAAAATATTGTATGTATCGAACTGTTGCGACGTAGAAATCAAACTTTAAACGATGTCTACTATTATAAGAACGGATACGAAATAGATTTTGTCCTCTCTTCAGACGGTAAAGTTGTTGAACTGATACAGGTCTCGGCAGATATTTCGTCCGTCAAAACTTTTAATCGCGAAACAAACGCGCTCTTACGCGCTGCTGCCGAATTGCATTGCTCTAATCTTACGCTTATTACATTAAACGAAAATAGAACGTATTCTGTAAATAATTTGATAATAAATATTGTTCCGGTTCTGGAGTGGCTGCGG
>JAIRLF010000118.1 GCA_031259655.1 Prevotellaceae bacterium | reverse complement strand
TTAGTTTTTCAACTGTTTTCCCACCATTTTCGAAGGGTCGACCCAGAGGTCAAATTCTTCGGCGGTGAGGTATCCTAATTTCACAGCGGTTTCTTTGAGAGTAGAACCTTCGCGGTGCGCTGTTTGCGCAATTTCGGCGGCTTTGTAATAACCGATTTTGGTATTCAGAGCCGTAACGAGCATCAGGCTGTTGTTGAGATGTTTTTCGATATTCGCCGACAGCGGTTTTATTCCCTCGGCGCATTTATCGTTGAAACTTACGCATCCTTCGCCAATCAAACGCGCGCTGTGGATGAAATTGTAGATTATCACGGGTTTGAACACGTTGAGTTCGAAATGACCGGTTGCGCCGCCGATGTTTATAGCGACATCGTTTCCAAGCACTTGGGCTGCAATCATCGTCAAAGCCTCGCACTGTGTCGGATTAACTTTACCCGGCATGATAGACGAGCCCGGCTCGTTGTCGGGAATCGAAATCTCGCCGATACCCGAACGCGGTCCCGAACTTAACATACGCACATCATTAGCAATCTTCATCAGGCTGACAGCTACGGTTTTCAATGCTCCATGAGCCTCTACGACAGCATCGTGCGCCGCCAGAGCCTCGAACTTATTTTCGGCAGAAACAAACGGCAAACCGGTCAATTTGGCGATATTTCCGGCAACCAATTCGGCATATCCGTCGGGAGTATTTATGCCCGTACCGACGGCAGTACCGCCCAGAGCCAGTTCCGACAGGTGAGGCAGAGCATTTTTGATAGCCTTCAATCCGTGAGTCAATTGCGAGGCGTATCCGCTAAATTCCTGTCCCAAAGTCAGGGGCGTTGCGTCCATAAAATGAGTTCTTCCGATTTTGACGATGTTCATAAACTCCTTGCTTTTAGCGGATAGAGTATCTCTCAGCTTTTCGATGCCGGGAATAGTCACATCGACCAGAAGTTTGTATGCGGCGATATGCATAGCCGTAGGAAACGTGTCGTTCGACGATTGCGATTTGTTCACATCGTCGTTCGGATGCAGGAATTTCACCTTATCGGTCAATTGTCCGCCTTTGATGACGTGTCCGCGATAAGCGACAACCTCGTTGCAATTCATGTTGCTTTGAGTGCCGCTGCCTGTTTGCCATACAACCAGAGGAAACTGCTCGTCTAATTTGTGGTCTAAAATTTCGTCGCAGACCGTGGCAATCAATTCCGCTTTTTCCTGCGAAATCGCGCCAAGTTCGAAGTTTGTCATGGCGGCGGCTTTCTTGAGATAAGCGAAACCTTCGATTATCTCTTTAGGCATACGGTTAATATCCCTTGCAATCTTGAAATTTTCGATACTTCGTTGGGTTTGAGCGCCCCAATAAACATTCGCAGGAACTGCGACTTCTCCCATTGTGTCTTTTTCTATTCTATATTCCATATTTTTAATGTTTTATTATTATTTGACATAAATTGCTAATCCTTTAAGATAATCCCCTTCGGGATGATATATATTGACCGGATGGTCAGCCGGTTGATTTAGATAATGCAAGATAGCCGCCTGTCGTCCGGCGAGGGCGGCGGCAGAGAATATTGCCTGCAAAAATTGCTGTTTGCTAATGGCTTGCGAACAACTGAACGTAAACAGTGTTCCTCCTGAGGGCGCAAGTTTTTCCATTGCTTTGGCGTTAAGTCGCATGTATGCCTGCAGGGCGTTTTTTATTGCGCCCCGATGTTTCGCAAAAGCAGGCGGGTCGACGATTATCAGGTCGTAAATGTCCTCTGTTTCTTTCAGATAACCGGACACATCGGAAACCGTTCCTGTGTGATTGGCTGCGTTCCCGAAATTGAGTTCGACATTTCTGTTTGCCAAAGCGATAGCCTTAGCCGAGCTGTCTACCGAATCGACTTTCGTCGCGCCTCCTCTCAAGGCATACACCGAAAAAGCTCCCGTGTAAGCGAACAGATTCAACACCGAAGCGCCCTGAGAATATCGCTGTAACAAAAGACGGTTCTCGCGCTGGTCGATATAAAAGCCGGTTTTCTGTCCCTCTTCGGGATTGATTTCAAAACGATTGCCGTATTCGCAAACATTTGCCGGCGATTTTTTTTTGCCGGACAACCATCCGTCGTCGGCGGTGTATTTGCTTGCCGGCATAGTCATCCGGCTTTTGTTATACACATATTTAACTGTGTCGCAGACATTCGTCAACGCGGTTGCTATCAATCCCAACGACCTGCCCATCCCGACGGAATGAGCCTGTACAACCGCCATATCTCCATAGATATCAACGACCAATCCCGACAACAAATCGCCTTCGCCATGCACTAAGCGGTACACGTCGCCCGCCGAAGCCGCAAAAGCCGGAAGAACGTATTTTTGACGCATACGGTATGCTTCGGAGATTCTGTTTTCGAAAAACCGTTCGTCAATCTCCTCATCGACAAAGGTTAATATCCTGACAGCGATTGAACCGGGTTCGTAATGCCCGCGGCATAAAAACTCGCCCGCAGACGAATATACGCCGACAATATCGCCCTCATCCACACCGGAATCCTTGCTGTGTACTGCTCCGGAGAATATCCATGGATGGAAGCGTTTTATTGATTCTTCGCGCCCGTGTTTGAGAAATATTTTTTTGTTCATCCGTTATGATTTCGTTCCGCCCGTTTGAGGTCGCGTTTAATATCTTTTTCTTTGATTGATTCCCGTTTATCGTACGATTTTTTTCCGCGCGCAAGTCCTATGACTAATTTCGCATAACCGTTTTCGGCAATATAGAGTTTCGTGGCTATGATTGTTAAGCCTTTCTCTTTTATCTTTTTGTGCAACTTATTCAGCTCTTTACGGGTAAGAAGCAGTTTGCGTTCACGTTTCGGGTCGTGATTATTCAGGTTGCCCCACCAGTACTCCGAAATATGCAGCCCGCGAATATATAACTCGTCGCCCAAAAAATAGCAATACGAATCGACAAGACTTGCTTTTCCCGCTCTTATCGACTTTATTTCCGTCCCGAAAAGCGCTATTCCGGCGATGTATTTTTCGAGAAATTCGTAATCAAATTCAGCTCGTTTATTCTTTATCACTATGTTACCTTTCATAACCTTAAATCGAAATCCGGCTGCAAAGGTAATGAAAATTTTGTTTTAACCACAAAATCGCATAAGTAGTGGTGCATTTGACTATGTCGATTTAAAAATTCAAATTGTCGCGAATCCGTCATTGTAACGACGAGATACAAGCAATCCGGAAACCTTGATAATGCAAAAATGTAATACTTAATACTTATTTTCCGACGATTCTATTTATTTATTTATTTTGCCTGAAAATTATATTATTATATCATCCGTAACAATTACGGTAAATTCGTAAACGCTGTTAGGGATACAGTAACTGCCGTTAATATAGTATCTGAAAGTGAAATGTCTTTCGGTTCCTACCAGTGTACCTTTACCGTCGAGCCATG
>JAIRLF010000111.1 GCA_031259655.1 Prevotellaceae bacterium | reverse complement strand
CTGTTACACTCAATATTAACATTAATGTTTTGTCACTAAATCCTTCTACTTTAGTTAAATCTATTTCCAAAATACGGCAAAGGTATGTTGCTCCATCAAAACTGTATTCGTTTTTACGTGGTTTTGTTGACTTTTTGTTTGTCTTTTTGTTGCTGTTTTTTTTTAATTCCTTATTTTCCTTTAATCCCTTATTTTCCTTTAATTCCATATTTTCCTTTACCATTCTTTTCTGTTCTTCCAATGTACTTATATTTTCTAATGTGAATATTATATATTGTTCATATTTGCGCATTTGGGATACAAAAAAATCATACTCTGTTAACTTTTCTTTCAGAACATTTACTAAACAGGGACGATAATTACCGCGTAAAGATTCGATCAAGTCTTCTTTTGAGGCTTTGAACAAGTTTAAATTCAAAAGATTAACCAGCTTTTCAGGATTCGTTTCTCCTTCTGCTATTGCTCTTATTATTTTCATTGCGCCTACTCCTTCTATATCACTTACTACTGTCGGTAATTTGCAATTCATCATTTCTAATTGACGATTCATACGTGTTAAAGTTATTGCCTTTTGTGTTACGATAACATCCCGCTCATGGATGTATTCTCGTAAATCACGCCAATGTTCAGGTGCCAAATGAGAATTCTTGAACAAATCTACTGAATGGTATAGATGTATCCATGAACTGTCATGAGGATCATCTTTGATACCAGGCTTTTTGTACATGCCTGGATTGATTACTGTAACGGAGATACCCGATAATTCCAATTTTTCGCGCAAAGGACCACCATAAACTCCTGTCGATTCCATCGCTACGGTGCTAACTCCTTCCTCTTTGAAAACTTGTACTATTTCATCCAAATCTTTTGTGAAACAGCCAATACTAAACTGACAGATTTTACCGTCCAGGTTGGTGTATGTTACCCACATTTCCTTATCGCCTACATCTATGCCTGCTGCATGACCATTTACTATCGGTAGGCCTGTCATCAATTCTTTTACTTCAAAATTCTTCATCTTGTATTATGTTTTTATAAAAATGAAACGAAACTTTACTGTTGCATATAAAAGTGAAAAACCTTATAATGTCGGTAGCTATGCTCCAAATGCTTTTAATCTTCAAACAGTAATCCCCAAACTCACAAAGGAACTAATTGCTCAATAAATTGACGGGGGTATGGAGTTCCGTTACACTTTTGTATATTTTAATGATGCAAATGTAATACTTTTTTTTATATTCAATATATTTTTGGCTTTGTAGGTTTTTATTATAATGATGTGGATTGTTTGTGGTCGCTTGCCTATAGCATCATTCCGCTCTTAGTTGAGGTACGAAACGATAATTCGCAATGACGAAAGGATGTCGAGGACGTCGTCGAAAACGTCGTTGATGAGATGCAATGATACGCATTTAGTTTTTAGTTCTCAATAAAAGTTGTACTTTTACGGCAGAAATAATATGAATGGATGATTGTATAAGTTATTATAGATGAAGAAAATAATATTACTAATATTGTTATTGCCGGTGTTCGAACTTCGTTCGCAGATATATGTCGAAAACATGGACAAGATATTTGTTATCGGCAGTTTGCGAGAAGAAGGCAATTTGTTGGTACCCATACGTTGGGCAAAAGTTGAGTTGAAAGGCATGGATAAAGAAGTGCATGCCGACGGGACGGGTTATTTCGCGATAGATGGAAAGGGTTTGCGTATAACGTCTTCCGACAAATTGACGCTTGTAATTTCCGCCGAGGGCTACGAAACGACAGAATTTTCGTTTGAGCCGGGAATGCCGGAACTTGGCGTGATTTTTGTCCGTCCCGAATATAAAGACGTAAATCCGATAACGGTCAATGATTTGATGCCCGACCGGCCGGAAATCAACGGTCAGACAATCGGCAATATCGGAGCGGCGGCATTGTTCTGGAACGACGACGCTCTTGCCAAAGCCACTAATTTGCAATTAGGTCTGCACGGTTTCAAAATGCGGGGATACGACTGGCGGAATACCGAAGTCTATCTCAACGGCGCATCGTTCAACGACCCCGAAACAGGATATGCTTATGCCGGTCTCCTTAACGGATTTATCGATATAACAAAAAAAAACACAGGCAGTTCGCGTATAGTCGACAACAAAATTTTTTACGGTGATATCGGCGGGTACAGCCATATCGAACTGAATCCTCTCAGCATGTATCCTCGGAAAAAAGCCTCCTACGTGTTCAGTAACTCCTTGTATACCCATTTGATGGATGCATTTTTTGCGAGCGGCGAAATGGCTTCGGGATGGGCGCTCGGCGTTTATCTGTCGTGCCGTTTGGGCGAAGGGTTCGTCAAAGAAACACAATACGAGGAAATATCGTATCTGTTTTCTGCCGGAAAAGCTATCGACGATTTTCACAGCCTGTCGTTTTTTGTAGCAGGTTCGCCGACAAAACGGGGATTGGTAAACTATTCCTCTCAGGCGCTTTATGACGAAAAAGGCGACAATCACTACAATTCCGCATGGGGATATAATAATGGCGTAGCGAAAAATTCGCGGCAGAATATGTTTCACCAGCCTTTGCTCGGCGCGGCGCACGAATGGGAAGGCGAAGTTTCGACATTGAACACCTCCATACTGTTTTTGACCGGCGGCAGAGGCGAAACAGGTTTGAATACAACCGGAGAAGCCTCTTCTTCCGATTGGATTGGATTTCATCACAATCCGCCATTATCCGGTCAGATTGTTTGGGATTCGATATATTCCGAAAATCGCGCCTCCTCCGACGGACGCTCTAATTATATACTCGAAAAAAACACATCGAACAAAACAATGCTCTCGTTCAACAGCGTTTACGATTTGCTCGAATGGGGAAATCTCGAAACGACGGCAGGCATCGAAGCGAAACTGTTTGCAGGACGGTATTATAACACAGTATACGACTTGCTTGGAGGAAATCATTGGCTGAACGTCGATAAATTCCTGACCACACCGGAGAATCCCGACTTTGAACAGTTCGATATACAATTGCCCAACAGGAAAATCTCGAACAGCGGAAGTATGGGACACGATTATTCCATAAAGCAACAGTCGTATAAATTGTGGAATATCTGGCGGTATTACATGAACGTGTTAAAATTCAGTTTGGGAGCGTCGGCGTCTTACATTTCGTATGGTTATACCGGAAATATCGCAAACGGCAAAGTCGAAGATTCGGGGACAAAACAACCCGGCAGGAAGTTTTTCAACTATTCGGGAAAAGCCGGCGCAGCATACAAACTGACCGAAAAAAGTGATGTCGAAGCAAATGTAATGTACGCAACAAGAGCGCCTTTATTTTCGAACGCCTATTTATCTCCGCGCATTTCGGGACGTGTGCAGCCCAACGGTTTACGTAACGAAAGAATACTTGCGGCAGAAGTTAACTATTCTATTGCAAATACTTTGGTTGACATACGGGCTTCCGCTTTTTTCACTCTGCTCAAAAATCAGTCGTTTGTGCGAAGTTATTACGATAACGACTATCTCAGCTATTTCGACATGGGGATTTCGAAATTGGATTCGCGACATATCGGAGGCGAAATCTCGGCAAAATTCAATATCGCAAAAGGCTTGAAAGCCGATTTTGCCGCTTCGTATGGCGTATATAAATATGTATCCAACCCGAATATTACGCTGTTACAGGAAAATACCAACGAAATTCGGTTGCAGGACACTGTGAATATGAACGGTTTATTTATCGGAAATACTCCGCAACTTGCGATTACGGCGGGCGGTATATACGAATCGCCCCTGCGTTTCTGGCTCGGATTCAATCTTGCCTATACCGGTCAAAATTACCCGGATATTAATCCTGTTGCCATGTCATACAGTTATATGGAAACTTCGGGCAACACCCGTGAACAGCAGGGGTTGAACGGAGTGTTTACCTTCAATCTGAAAGGCGGATATGTCTTTGTTTTCGGAGCGAAGCGAAAAAAAGCGTTAAGCCTGAATATTCATGCTCAAAATTTGTTCGGAGCCAAAGGTATTTTAGGCGCGTACAGTCCTTACGGAATGGAAAGCAACGAGTTAAGATATGCTTATATATACGGCAGAACTGTATACCTGATGTTTAGATTTTCGTTCTGATTTTCGATTTATGACATTTGACGTTCGATTTTTTTTTTGAAAAAAGATCAAAAAAGGTCAATTTTTCGAAAATTGTGGAAAAACAGGTCCGGATTATTCGACAACGAACAATAAAAACCGGCTAAAAGGGCAGTATAAATTAATAATCCACAAGCGTATGTGGTCAAAGTCCAATATATTAATGAAATAAAAAAAAGTTGATTTTCATTTTTTTGAAAAAAAGCACGATATGTTTTTTTTGAAAAAAACAAGTAAAAAAAATTTTTTTTAGAAAAATATTCTCTCCATCTTTGTCGACTGAAGTTAGAAAAAAGGACAATGGATATGTATAAAGAAATTTGGGCGAATTGCCTTCAAGTAATTAAAGATAACGTCACTACACACGCTTATGACACATGGTTTGCACCAATAGTTCCTTCGCGGTTGAAGGATAATGTATTAACTATCGAAGTGCCGACGCCGTTTTTTTACGAATATTTGGAAGAGCACTATATTGACCTGTTAAGGAAAACTCTTCGTAAAGAATTGGGCGCTTCCGCAAAACTCGAATACAGTGTCAAAGTAGTGAATGGCGCTCCTACGCTTAAATATCCGGGCGGACAGACTAAACCGGGTTTGACAAACAAGGGCGTCCCCTATCCTTATCCAAGTACGTATAACGAACCGGCAATTGTCAATCCTTTTGCTATTCCCGGACTGAAAAAGCTGGAAATAGACCCTCAGCTAAATCCGAACTATAATTTTGCCAATTTCGTTGAAGGAGAATGTAATAGTTTGGCGCGCTCGGCAGGCCTGACTATTGCAAAAAATCCCGGCAAAACAGCCTTCAATCCTATGTTTATCTACGGTAGTTCGGGGCTGGGAAAAACACATCTCTCTCAAGCTATCGGAATAGAAATCAAAGAGAAATATCCCGATAAAATCGTTATATATGTCGATGCCCGAAAATTCGAATCGCAATATGTCGACGCCGTACTCAAAAATAAAACGAACGATTTTCTTTACTTCTATCAAATCATGGACGTTCTAATCATAGACGATGTTCACGAATTTGCCGGAAAAACAAAAACTCAAAATTCGTTTTTTCATATATTCAATCATTTGCATCAAATGGGTAAACAATTGATTTTGACTTCCGATAAACCTCCCGCAGAACTTCAGGGGATGGAACCACGACTATTGTCGCGTTTCAAATGCGGACTGTTTACCGAATTGAAAACGCCTGATTTGGCAACCCGTATAGCTATTCTCAACAAAAAGATTTATAATGACGGAATAGTGATGAACGATGAAGTAATAGAATATCTTGCGGTAAATATCTCGAACAATATCCGTGAACTGGAAGGAGCTTTGGTCTCATTGCTTGCCCAATCGACCCTGATAAAAAAAGAGATAACTATAGACCTCGTATCGGAAATGTTGGATAAACTTGTGTTAACCACAAAAAGAGATATATCTATCGACGAAATCAAGAAAACAGTGTGCGAATTTTTCGAACTGTCTCACGATAAACTCCTCTCAAATACAAAGAAAAGAGAAATTGCCCAAGCTCGGCAAATCGCTATGTATCTGAGTAAAAATCACACTAAATATTCTGCCGTTCAAATCGGCACTCAAATCGGAGGTAAAGACCATACAACCGTTTTATATGCTTGTAAAGTTGTCCAAAACCTGATTGATACCGATAAAAGTTTTAGAAAAACAATGCAGAACCTGGAAAAGAAATTGAGAATCGAAAATTGAAATATCCGCAAGGAAAGGAAAATTTTATCAGCGAATTAGTCATAGTATGTCTTGAATGAATGCTGCACAATGCAGGGCTCGTTCGAGTATGTCTTGAATGAATGCTGCACCCCACCGTTTCGAAACCTCGTTAGAGGTTTTACATTGTTTATTATTCATAGATTGTAAATCTTGTTTTCTATTGATATGAATGCTCTGTCGGATTTAAAATTTCAAGATTGTTGAATGAAAAAGGAATTTTGTCGTACACCCTTATGCAAATTATATTATTAATAATATAAAAAAACATTATCTTTGCGCCCGCAAAATTGTATAAAAATAGAAGTTTTGAATATGACTCAGAATTTGTTTACCGAATTTCCACCGATAACGGTAGAACAGTGGGATGAGGTGATAATTAAAGATTTAAAAGGCGCTGACTACGACAGGAAGTTAGTATGGAAAACGCCGGAAGGATTTAATGTTCGTCCGTTTTATAGCGCTGCAGACCTCGCGGAAATGCAGCATTTGAAGTATGCTCCGGGAGAATACCCGTATGTAAGGGGCGTACGTCGCGATAACAATTGGAAAGTATCGCAATTTGTCGAACCCGACACAAGAGGCGTCGCCGCAGATAACAGTTTGATACTGTCTATCTTGATGAAAGGCGTAAACTCCGTCACCTACAGAGTTAGAGGCGAAGAATTGTCTGACGAAGACTTCAACATCTTGACCAAAGACGTTGGATTTCCGTACATAGACATCAATTTCAGACCCTGTTGCAAGGGCGCATTGAAAACGCTTCGACAAGTTATTGCGAAAGTGAAATCCGAGGGATGGGACGCCAACGAAATCGAAGGCGCCATCGACTACGACCCTTTGCGCCGGTTGACGCTCGAAGGCAACTTCTGTCAAGAGACCGCTTTCGCGACAGCAAAGTCGCTGATTGAAACAGCCAAAGCGCTTCCGAAATACAGAGTAATCGGCGTTAATCCTTACATCTATCACAACGCCGGTTCGACAATCGTTCAGGAACTTGCGTTCGCACTGGCTATGGGCAGCGAATATCTTTCGCAACTCACCGATTCGGGATTGAGCGTTGACGAAATCGCTTCACGAATGCGATTTACTTTTGCTGTGGGTCCCAATTATTTCATGGAAATAGCAAAGTTCAGGGCGGCGCGTTTACTGTGGTCGCAAGCGGTTAAGAATTACGGCGGTTCGGATTGTGCGGCTGGAGTAAAGCTCCATGCCGTAACCTCCGAATGGAACCAGACAATCTACGACCCGTATGTCAACATGTTGCGAGGAACGACGGAAGCAATGTCGGCAGCATTGGCAGGCGTTGATTCGTTGGAAGTTACGCCATTCAATAACGCTTACGCTTCTGCGGACGAATTTTCGAGACGCATTGCCCGCAACGTACAGCTATTGTTGAAAGAAGAAGCTTATTTAGACCGTGTTACCGACCCATCTGCCGGCTCGTACTACATCGAAAGCCTGACCGCATCCATCGCAAACGAAGCTTGGAAACTGTTTGTCGAAATCGAAGACAAAGGCGGATATATCGCAGCGCTGAAAGAAGGTTTTATTCAGGGACTTGTCAAAACTACAACTCAGAAAAAAGATTTGAACATCGCCATTCGTCGCGACATTTTGCTCGGCACAAATCAGTATCCCAATTTCACCGAAAAATTAGATGCGAAAATCCTCAATGAACAAACATCCGCATCTTGTTGTTGTCAGGGAGATGAATACAAAGATGCGAAAATCGTCGAACCTGTCAGGCTCTACCGCGGAGCGGAAGCGTTCGAGAAATTAAGGATGAAAACCGAAAAACATGGCATAGTTCCCGTCGCTTTTATGCTGACATTCGGAAACTTGTCGATGTGCAGAGCGAGAGCGCAGTTTTCGTGTAATTTCTTTGCCGTTGCAGGTTTTGAAGTCCGTGACAACAATCGTTTCGCCGACATCGACGAAGGCGTCGAAGCGGCGTTGAAAGCAGGCGCAAGCATAGTTGTAGCGTGCAGTTCCGACGACGAATATGCTGAGGCTGTTCCCGCAATCAACGAGAAAATAGCAGGAAAGGCAATCGTTGTTGTTGCCGGAGACCCCGTTTGCAAACCCGATTTGGAAGCGAAAGGCATCAGTCATTTTATAAACATCAAGTCAAATGTTTTAGAAACATTAAAAAATTATCAACAGGAATTAGGCATTAAATAAGCAGAAAATGAGACCAAAATTTACAAATATATCATTCGATAACCCGACGCCGGCAACAGGTTGTTGTTGCGGACAAACACAGGCGGGGTTTATGACGCCCGAACAGATTCATGTCAAAGGCATATACAATGCCCAAGACCTTGAAGGAATGGAACATCTGAGCTATGCGGCAGGATTGCCGCCATATCTTCGCGGTCCCTACAGCACAATGTACGTAATGCGTCCGTGGACAGTACGTCAGTATGCCGGATTTTCGACCGCCGAAGAATCGAACGCTTTCTATCGCCGTAATCTGGCGGCAGGACAGAAAGGACTTTCCGTCGCTTTCGACCTTGCCACCCACCGCGGTTACGACGCCGACCATCCGCGTGTTGTCGGCGACGTCGGTAAAGCGGGCGTTTCGATTTGCAGCGTGGAAGATATGAAGATTCTTTTCAACCAGATTCCTTTGGACAAAATGTCGGTGTCGATGACGATGAACGGCGCGGTGTTGCCCGTTCTTGCGTTCTACATTGTTGCAGGACTGGAACAGGGCTGTACATTAGAGCAACTTAGCGGCACGATTCAGAACGACATCCTTAAAGAATTTATGGTTCGTAATACCTATATATATCCGCCCGAATTTTCGATGCGTATCATAGGGGATATTTTTGCCTACACTTCCAGAAATATGCCGAAGTTCAATTCCATCTCCATTTCGGGATACCACATGCAGGAAGCAGGCGCTACCTGCGATATCGAAATGGCTTATACTCTCGCCGACGGTCTCGAATATCTTCGCACGGGAGTGAATGCGGGTATGACTATCGACGAATTTGCTCCGCGTCTGTCGTTTTTCTGGGCTGTGGGAATGAACCATTTCATGGAAATATCGAAAATGAGAGCGGCGCGTATGCTTTGGGCAAAGATTGTCAAGACGTTCAATCCCAAAAATCCCAAATCAATGTCTTTGCGTACTCACTCGCAGACTTCCGGATGGAGTTTGACCGAGCAAGACCCGTTCAACAACGTCGCCCGTACATGTATCGAAGCGATGGCTGCGGCTCTGGGACACACTCAGTCGCTGCACACCAACGCTTTGGACGAGGCTATCGCATTGCCTACGGATTTCTCCGCCCGTATCGCCCGTAATACTCAGATATATCTGCAGGAAGAAACAAATATCTGCCGTTCGGTCGACCCGTGGGCAGGTTCGTACTATGTCGAAAGTCTGACACATGCGCTCGCTCAACGCGGTTGGGAACATATTCAGGAAATCGAGAAACTCGGCGGTATGGCAAAAGCTATCGAAACGGGTATCCCGAAACTCCGCATCGAAGAAGCTGCCGCACGGAAACAGGCGCGTATTGATTCGGGTCAAGATACGATTATCGGTATCAACAAATACCGTCTCGAAAAGGAAGACCCTATCGACATTCTCGACGTCGACAATACCGCCGTGCGCGAAGCTCAAATCAAACGTCTGCAACAGTTGAAGGCAGACCGTAACGAAGCAGAAGTACAAGCCGCTCTGTCGGCTATAACCAAGGCAGTCGAAACAAAAACGGGGAATTTGCTGGAGTTGGCGGTCATCGCAGCTCAACGACGCGCTTCCTTAGGAGAAATTTCGGATGCCTGCGAAAAAATAGTTGGTCGTTATCAAGCCGTTATACGTATGAACTCAGGAATATATTCAGCCGAATCGAAGAACGATTCGAATTTTGAAAAGGCTCGCGCAATGGCAGCCGAATTTGCTAAAAAAGAAGGACGTCAACCGCGTATCATGATTGCAAAATTAGGACAGGATGGTCACGACCGCGGAGCGAAAGTCGTTGCGACAGGTTATGCCGATATAGGTTTCGACGTCGATATGGGACCACTGTTCCAGACCCCGTCCGAAGCCGCCAGACAGGCAGTCGAAAACGACGTGCATGTAGTAGGAGTGTCCTCGCTTGCCGCCGGTCACAAAACTCTTGTCCCGCAAATTCTCGACGAACTGAAAAAGCTCGGTCGCGAAGACATCCTGGTAATTGTGGGCGGAGTGATTCCGGCTCAAGACTATCAATTCCTTTATGATTCCGGAGCTTCGGCAATCTTCGGACCCGGCACGCCGGTCTCAACTGCCGCAGTCAAAATGTTGGAATTGCTGTTGTTGGAATAAATTATAGTTTTTAAATATTTTTAATGAATAAATTTTTTGTTTTTATTATTGCGTTTTTTGCAATAACAGGGGTTTCGTATGCCCAAAATGATATCTTCGTCAAAGGAGACAAAGTAATCGGCGCCGGTATAGGATTTATAAACACTATTCATACCGGCAACGGATGGAAAAACGCCTCTATTCCTATATATTTAACAGGAGAATACGGCGTAGTTGACGGGCTGATAGACGGTAAAGCTTCAGTAGGCATAGGTCTTGACTTGGGTTATGCGGCTTTCAAATACACCCCTGCAGCATTGTCGTACAGATATTCCAATCTGAGACTCGGAGTAAGAGGCGCTTTCCATTATCAGTTCGCCGATAATTGGGATACCTATGCAGGTCTAATCCTCGGCTACGATATTGTTTCGGGAAATGATAACTATGCCGTAAGCAAGCCTTTCTTAGGCAGTTGCCTGGGCGCGCGTTACTATTTCTCAAACAGTTTTGCAGCTATGGCGGAAATTGGTCACAACGTCTCTTTGATTAAAATGGGTATCGCCTATAAATTCTGAAAGTCCAATAATAAAAAAATTTATTAGATAAACTGCGGACAAAACGTTTGTCCGCAGTTTTTTTGTCTGATTTAAGGATGCGAATTTTTAAATCGGCATAACCAAATAATAAGAATTACAAGACGTTGCATACAAGGTCTACAAATCGAGGCTTTTGACGACACTCTTAGCGATGTTTCTCAAATTCGTTTCACTTTACTTCTGTCACTTGTATTTTGTATAATAAAATTGCGCGGGGAGGAATTTTATCAAAGTCGCCACGAATGCCGTAAGCCAAGTGCGGAGGGAAGATAAAACGCGCTTTTCCTCCTTTGCCTAAGAACTTTATGGCATGATGCAGTCCGTAAATTTCTTCCGAGCCGCCGACGACAAACGTCTTGTTTTTTATCTCGTAACATGGCGTTCCGTCTAATAACGAGATACTGCATTCGCAAATAATCTGTTTGTGGTCGGTTATTTTCGGCAGTTCGCCTTCGTTAAGTATTTCGTAAAAATAACCTTCTCCGGAAAAACTCATTTTCCACGACTTTCGTTTGACATAATGCCGCATGATGTCAAAATCCTTATTAGCCAAATATTTGTTGATATTTATCAACCTGTTTTTGTCTATATAAGCAATAGATTCGGAATCGTTGCCGGAACGGTTGCAGGCTGTAAGCAATAAAAAAATGAAGCAGGGCGCAAGCCGTAAGTCATTAGTCATAAATCGTAAAATCTTAAGCAAAAAGCCCCGCAAAGAAGATACTATTATACTTTTCGTAACTAAGTTGAACTTATTCATATCTTTGCATATTTTCAATAAAATTGCAAAGATACGATTTTTTGTGAGAATATGGACTCATCTGTCGGCAGTGTGCGAAATCGCACAAGAATATAAAATTTAGCATCTTTTTTAATTGCCTTTATATCAATCATATAATAAAGAGAGAATAATTTTCTTAATGCGATTTTGCCCAAAACGTGCGAAATCGCACATCAACTGTGCGATTTCGCACATTATTAGGAAAAGTTAATTTTGTTAGAGTATTTATTTTTAAGCGATTAACTGTTTGGCACGGTTTTTGTAATATCTGTATTGTGATTGTATAACAAATTATACTAATAGATTGAAAATATGATGAATAAACATTTAATTTGTATGGTTTTTTCGCTAATAACAGCATTAAACCTTTACTCGCAAGAGACAAAACCATTGAGGTTGACCATAGAAGAAGCGATTGATTTGGCTCGACGGCAGTCGTCCGACGTTGTCGCCGCACGACACACTTTCCATGCTGCATATTGGAACTATCGCTATTTCAGGGCAAACTATCTTCCGGCGGTGAGTTTCTCCTCGACCCCAAACTTCAACCATCAGATAAACGTCATAACCATGCCGGATGGTACTTCGCAGTTTGTGCAACAGAATCAGCTTATTGTCGACGGCAATATTTCGATGAGCCAAAACGTTTCGTTTACAGGAGGGACAGTATCCCTCAGTACGGGTATAAACCGGCTCGATTTGTTCGGAACAGTCAATTCTCACACATACAGAACAAATCCTGTTTCGATTTCGTACCAGCAATCGCTCAACGGGTATAACTCATATAAGTGGGAAAGAAAGGTTGAGCCTTTGCGTTACGAAATTGCTAAAAAAAACTATGTCGTAACGCTCGAACGCGTCTCGTCTAATGTGATTTCGCTGTTTTTTTCACTTGCTATGGCTCAGACAAATTTGGATATGGCGCGAACGAACTATCAAAGCGCCGACACTTTATATGCTTTTGCCAAAGGACGTTACAAAATCGGACGTATCACGGAAAGCGAAATGCTGCAGTTGGAAGTCAAACGGCTGAACGAAGAAACAAATCTCCTGAACGCCAAAGTGTCACTCGAAGATAATATGCAGACGTTCAGGATATATTTGGGAATAAAGGATACTATACCAATAGCAGTAAATATAAACACGGTTATTCCCGATTTAAATATCGACCCGTATAAAGCTCTGAATTTGGCTATGGAAAACAATCCGACTATTCTCGATATGAAACGTCGCGAACTTGAGAGCGAAAGCAGTGTCGCATACTATAAAGCTAATACGGGATTTCAGGCGGATTTGTACGCGCTGTTTGGGCTTTCGAAAACAAGCGACGAATTGAAAGCCGCTTATAAAGACCCTATCAACCAACAATATGCACAAGTAGGGATAAAGGTGCCGATTCTCGATTGGGGACGTAATAAAGGGCGTCTCAAAGTCGCCGAATCGAGCCGGCGTTTGACGGAAATCCAATTGGAACAAGAACGAATCGATTTCGAACAGGACGTCCTGCGATTAGTTCGACAGTTTAATCTGCAAACCAATCAGATTCGCGTTGCCGAAAAAACCGACTACACCGCCAATAAACGTAACGATGTGGCTCAAAGACTGTATGTTCTCGGACGCTCAACGATTCTCGAACTTAACAGCGCAATCACCGAAAAAGATGCCGCCAAACGAAATTACATCAATACGCTAAGCAACTTTTGGTTGTATTATTACAACATAAGACGGCTAACGCTCTACGATTTTGAAAAAAATATGCTGCTTTCCGAAGATTACGAATCATTATTGAAATAATTAGTATTTAAAAAAAATAATAAAGCCATGGACATTCAATTAAAAAAGAAACACCCTGTCGTAAAATACAAGTATTATATTTTAGCAGGATTAGCTATTGTCGCACTCGTTATTTACCTGATGGTTTCAATGGGTGGACCCTCGAAATTGCGCTACGACGCCGAAAATCTCCAAATTGTGGAAGTCAAACGGGATAAATTTATGGAATATATCGACTTGGAGGGTATTGCGCAACCCAAAATGACGATAAAAATTAACAGCCTTGAAAGCGGTACGGTTGACAGTATCGTTGCCGAAGAAGGAAGTATGCTGGAACAGGGAGATGTTATCCTTATCCTTAAAAACGTTGAACTCCAACGAACTATCGAGGACGAACGAGACGAACTCGACAAGAAAAAGGTTAATTACGAAGAAAAAGTGTTGCAGATGGAAAGGCAGTCTTCGGAATTAAAACGTAATATACTTAAGACTGTCTACGATTTGGAACGTGTGAACAAACAGTATGAACTGGA
This sequence comes from Prevotellaceae bacterium, assembly GCA_031259655.1. Classification (GTDB taxonomy): domain Bacteria; phylum Bacteroidota; class Bacteroidia; order Bacteroidales; family UBA932; genus JAIRLF01. The sequence continues at coordinate 714 of JAIRLF010000111.1, read as the reverse complement.
TAAGGAAGAATATCAAATGGGCGTCAAAAGCAAAGCCGAACTGGATATAGCTTCGGACGAGTTCAATTTCCAGCAAACAAATACGAGAATGCTGCTTAGCGAACTGAAGAACGATTCGTTGCGAAACGCTATACAAATCAGTCTCATGGAAAACGATATGGCGCGCGAAGAAAAACACTATATACGTAGCCGCGAACGCTTAGACCATCTCACTGTCAGAGCGCCAATCGACGGGCAATTGAGTTTCATCAGCGCAATATATGGCGAAAAAATCGGCGCCGGTACAAGTATCGGTGAACAGAAAGTCATTAACGATTTGAAGATTAATACAAAGGTCAGCGAATATTATATCGACCGCGTTTCTACCGGGTTGCCCGCAACGGTTACATATCTTAACAAAAAATATCGACTGAAAATCACTAAACTGAACCCGGAAATCAAAGATAGAATGTTTGAAATCGACCTCATTTTTATCGACGAAAGACCTGATAATCTTAGAATCGGCAAAACTTACAGAGTACAGATAGAATTAGGTCAACCGGAAGACGCCCTGATTATCGATAAAGGAAGTTTCTATCAAGATACAGGCGGACAGTGGATTTTCAAGTTAGACAAATCCGGAAACAAAGCTATCAAAACAAATATTACTGTAGGACGTCAAAATCCGGGGCAATATGAAGTATTAGACGGGCTTTCCGAAGGCGATAAGGTGAT
>JAIRLF010000101.1 GCA_031259655.1 Prevotellaceae bacterium | reverse complement strand
CGGATATTCTTTATATTCCCCGTCGATAGTTGTCTGATAATATTCGTCATAAAACAAAGTCTTGACGACAGTATAATCGTTTGTTTCCACCTGCCATACTTTAAAATTATTGTCATAATAGTAGTTATTACGTAATACCCATAAATTGCCGGTTGCAGGATTATGGTCTATCCACTTCGCATATACGTATTGTTCTGTTTTCAATTGAGCGACAGGCGATACTTCGGTTTGCGACGGAAAAGCGGAGGTTTTGTAAACATTATTATACGAATCGAATAAATACGTTCCGTCGGCGGATAACCAGAAATTGTCGATTGATTTGTGGAAATAATTCACATATTCTCTGGTTTGGGAGTCAAATACAGTAATACCGCTTGGAGATAAATACAGTTGAGAAGCAATAATATAATCCTGACCGGGTATTTTCCTGATTATGGAACCGCCGTACAGGTAACTGTTGCCGGATTCGTCAAGTTCGCCCGAAACAGTGTTTATCCATTTCAGATTGCAGTGGTCTACGGTTGTTCCCGGCGTATAGCAGCACCAGTTGTCGGCGCCCCATTCGACGTCGTACACAATATTTTCTACCTCCATTACCTTTTCGACCTTCTGTGAAGTCATGTCTATCACACTGATTTTGCCTTCGTGACCGACAACGATTTTCCCTCTGTCGAAAGATATGCTGAAGCAGGTCGGAGCGTTCGGCAGGTCTGTTTCGTACGCTGTCGATTTGGTTTTCACGTCGTACGCCAGCAAACGGTTTGGTTGACTTGTCGCAAGATACAGTATATCGGCGTTTTTGTCGAACTGAGCGTCCGTTACCGTTCCGTTTATTGGGAAGACATTATCGGAATTACCGTTACCGTTCCGGCATTTCACTGTAATCCTGTGCACCGGATTTTGCGGGTCGTTGGTTCGTATTGTGATTTCGCCCGAACTTGCACCTGCGGGTAATTTGCTTCTGTCGCAGGTTACCCTTATCTCAATGTTGCCGTATGAAGTCAGGAATCCGTGAGTCTGTGAAAGAGTAATCCATTCGGGATAATCTTCTATTTGCCAAATTAAAATACCGTCGCCGAAATTTTCTGTGTAGAACGACAGTACAGTCTCCGTACGTTCGAAATCAATCATATCGGTGTAGTAGCGTGCCGAAGGACTGCCGATGTTGAGTATAACATCAGTCACTGTTTGAGGCTTTTTTTTGTCGTTACTTGCGATAATTATTTTCCCTGTGTATTTATCTTTTATTTTGTCAAGCGATATATCTTCCAATGAGATAAAGTCTTCGTTGTAAGTAATATTAACGGAAGTCGTCTCATAAGGGAATAAAATGCCGCTTGATGAGTAAGGATTCACAGTAATCCATTCGGGAAAGTCTATGATGTTCCATACAAGTATCCCTTCTCCCTTATTGGCTACATTCAAAGACTTTCCGTAATCAAAGTTGAGAATATCTAATTCAAGCGTTTCGGTAGCGCTGATATCGGGAGTTCCTTCGGTTATATAGTAGAGCGGAAATACATATTTCCCGACGCCTTCAATATCTATTATCAAGGTAACGCTATAGACCCCCACTTCGGCAAATTCGTCGCAGACCGAAGCGCTGCAAGTTATATATGCCGTGCCATTGACGAACTGCCCCGTTGTGGAAGAGATATTCAACCAGTGCGGAACATCCGGTATCGAAAATTTGGCGTTCCCCGCCTCCCGAGAATACAGTGGATAGTCGCCGGAGCCCCATTCGGGCGATATGGATATTGTATTATATGTGCCTTCGGGGGTAAGCAACAGTGACATGTTATCCTCGCGCAGGAAATCATTGCTGCACGAAAAGATTGCCGGCAATATTAACCCGACAGTAATGCGTTTTAAATGTTTTATAAATGTTTTCATTGCATGGTATTTTTTAATATTTAAAAATGAAATCGAACACCAAACGAATAGTTCAAATGTGAAAGATTTTCGTAATTATTCCTTTCCAGGTCGACAGTTTCGGAATAGACTCCGTCCGACATTTTCATCCGTTTTAATACCGCTGAAAAATAATTGAAATCGACATTCACCGACATGTAATCAAAAGGATAGTAAGTAAAAACGATTCCGGTATTTCCTCCGAATGTACTTCCCGTTGCCAACAAATTGCGTTGCGCACCACTATATCGCGCTTCACCTCGAAAATGTACGTAACCTGCCGACATTTCGTAAGCAAGTTTGAACTTGTGGCTTTGTCCCAGCCATAACTGCGTTATATACGAAGCGCCCATATAATTGATATACACTTTTTCATCCATTGCAAGCGTTGAGTATATATAAGGATCTGTTACCATTACAACATCCATTTGCGACGAAAAAGACGAAAGCCTGTATTTCAACCCCACTCCAATGTCAAAAATATCACTGCCGATGTCAAACAAATAATGAATATCGGCATTAACATGTATGCCATTCCTGTACTTTTTGTAATATTCCTCGACATCATTTCTCGGTATTCCTGCTCCGGAAACGAGAAGATTTTCGGCTTCGTAGGTCGAACCCGTAAGATATGAGCCCCCAAACCCGATACCTGCCTGCCAATGTCTGAAAGGAATACTTTCGGAACGCAAACGTAGCGCTTTCACCGGTTTATCCGTATGTTGTATGTCCTGACTGCCGGAATCTTTATAATATTCGGCGACTTCCGACACAGAAATAAATTTGCCGACGGTACGGTTACCCTTAGTTTGTTCGTAATTCAAATGTGTAGACGAGATGGACAAAATCTTGCATTCGATTGTATCGTTGCGAACAGTTATGATTCTGTCCTGCCCATTCATACTGTTATACATCATAAACAGTATGACACAAATGACGCTTTCAAAAAAACTTTTCTTATTCATTTCAATAATATTACAGTTAAACAATAAAATAATCGGTTTACTATGATTACGAAAAAAACGCTCATAATCCAATGTCTTTTTCTTTATTTTACTACTATTTTTTAAACCAAATACGGGCGCAAAGGTAAAACAGTTTTTCGAATTTGCAAAACAAAGAGTAGAAGGGTAAAAGGGCGCACATAATTAACCGAATATTTTTTCTCATAACCTTAAACCGATTACCTGTATATCGCGAGGTTTTAGTTAAACATATAAAATAATACACAAATTTTTGTACAAAGGTAAATACTTTTTCTTTATATCCTGCAGAAATATGTTTTGATATATGCAACGATTTTTACACAAAAGTCATCTTACACGAAGTTAAAAAAAAGTAATTTAAAACGTATTATTATGAAACAGTTAAAAAAAAGTGTATTATTTTTCATCTTCCTTGCATTGATTGTGATACAGGGAAGTTCGAGAGACGATTATTACGATTATTATGATTATTACGCTGTTTACATGAACAGAGATGATCTCAAAAAATCGATCTCTTACAAATCGGGGACAGAACAGGAAATGAAAAACCCCGGTAAAATCTATTACAAACATCCATATCTTTATGTAAACGAAAAATATAAGGGTGTGCATGTTTTCGACAATACCGACGCCAAATTAGAGAAAAAAGGATTCATCGTAGCGCCGGGCTGTCTGGATATGGCTGTTAAAGGCGACATTATCTATCTCGATAATGCAGTAGATCTCGTCAGTTTCAATTTAAAGACATTGAAGGAAACAAAACGGATAGAAAACGTGTTTCCCGAACCTGTGGCTCCAAACGGCATTGTCCGTTACGATTACGAACGCCCCGAAAATTTTGTTGTTGTTGAATGGGTTAAACGTTATTAATTATTAAAAATTAAATTACAATGAAAGAGATATATAATTTATTGATTGCAGCGGTGATAATGATTATTGCTTCGTGTTCGGTAGAGAGCGGCGACAGTGGCGGTAGTAGCGACAGCGTCGGCTCCGAAGGAAAAGGCGGATCGATGGCGCGATTTTGTATTACAGGAGATATGCTTTGCACTGTCGACCGGACAAGTTTGAAGTTATTCGATATTTCGGATCCCGCAGAGCCTGATTTCCTTTCGAGCAGAACACAGCAGTTGGGATTTGATATCGAAACGATATTTCCAATGGATTCGCTGCTGTTTATCGGTTCTCAGGACGGGATGTATATCTACTACATTTCCAGTTACGGATTTCCTACATATAAATCCGAAGTGTCACACATACGCAGTTGCGATCCGGTAGTGGCAGAGGGAAATTATGCTTATGTTACGCTCAATTCCAACAATATATGGTGCGGGCGAACGTCCAATATTCTCCAGATATACGATATAACAAACCTTGCCGATCCCGAAAGGATAAAAGATGTTATCGGGTTTACGTCCCCAATGGGTTTGGGTGTAGGCGGCGACAGGCTGTTTATTTGCGATAACGGCTTGAAAGTATATGATATAACAGAACGTACCGAACTCGAACAGATAGCAGATCTTCATACTGCGGGAGTGCACGATGTTTCGGGCGCTTACGACGTTATTGTTATGCCGCGCGACAATATCAGCGGTGTATTGATGCTCGTCGCTTCGACCGGAATATATCAGTTGGATTATGCGGACAAATCGCTGAAACTGTTAAGTAAAATTGAAGTAAAACGATAAAAAACAAAATGACATGAAAAAGATAAGCGCTTTAATCGCCGTAATACTGGCGATATTGATTTTGCCGGCTCAAATTCAGGCTCAATACGAAACGGTTGCAGAAAAACTTCCTCATCAGCAGAAAAAAATCACAGTCGCGACACAGCCGTTCTATTTTTTCGTTAACGCCGTCAGGTTAGACGTCGAAAAACGAATCAAAGATACGCCAACCTGGATGCAGTTAGGCGTTTCGGGACATTTTCTGGCAGATAAAAACAATAGAGAAAACTGGGTTATCTTCCCGGGTGATGAACTCTGTTATCTGCGCGGCGTCGGTATGGAATTGAGTTGCAAATATTTCTTCAACAAACAGGAATCATTGTATTTTTCCGGCGGAGGCTCATACGCGCACCACAATATCAAATATTTTGATAGTTACTGGCATTCGTATACCATAGACAATTTGGAATATCATACAAGAGAACGGGGAAAAATAGGTCAGAAAATTAATAAATTGGGAATTAACGCTTATTTCGGATACCAAATACCCAAACCGACATTTCTTTTCGATATGTTCGTGGGACTTGGCTACAGGTACAGTATCCGAAGCAACGATAAGGCTAAACTATTCAATGATACAACAATTTCATTAGGTTATACGGGTGTTGTCTTCATAACCGGCGTCAGATTCGGCGTTAAACTTTAGACACAAATGAAAAGAAACCTGAAAAGTCCTCCTCAAAAAAAGGAGGACTTTTTGTTATTTTAGATTTTATTATTTTAGATTTTAGATTTACCTTCGGACGTATGCAACGGGTGCATTCCAAAATGTCGGTTTGATTTGATATCTGCTTTTGATATCCCAAATCGCAACAATTTCCCGTAGGGAATACATATCAATAGAAACATCGCCAGCCCCGTTTATTTTCCCC
>JAIRLF010000019.1 GCA_031259655.1 Prevotellaceae bacterium | reverse complement strand
AACAAAAATAATTTGAGTCGAACAAAATATTTTGTTATTAAACAAAAATATACAGACGATTTGGGATTATTAATAAACGAAAAAGAAGAATAAATTCTTTCGCTATTCTGTATTAATCTTACTTAGACACTGTGAAAGAAATAATCAATACATTTTAAATATCATTTATTTTTTCGAGGCGGCAAGAATCATCTCTGCGAGAATATTTTTTGCACGTAGAAGTTGAGATTTGACTGTTCCTAATGGGATATTGAGTTCTTCGGCAATTTCTCTGTAAGCATATTCTTTTATATACCTTAATTCTATGAGTTTCCGGTATTTTGGTTTCATCGATTCTATATATTTAATTAGACGCATCTCTTCCTGTTGCTGTATCATATTTTCTTCGGGGTTAGGGGTTTTTGAGTATAAGGTATTTTCGTTTATCGAAGATTCTTCATCGGAGCTGTAGTTTATGTGCAGGGAATTTAATTTGCGTTTTCGAGCAAAATCAATCGTACAATTTTCGGCAATCTTGTAGAGCCAAGTACTAAAAGCATATTTCTCGTTATATTTCTTCAAGTTTCGGAACGCTTTATCGAACGATTCTTGAGTAAGGTCGTTGGCGTATGTTTTGTTGCCGACCATTCTCAGGATATAGTAAAAAATGTTATGCCGATAGCGCGACAATAAACGGCTATACGCTTTTTGGTCGTTTTTTAAAGCTTTGTGTACTAATTCCAGATCTGTCTCTTTCGGCATTATTGTATTGTAGATAATGTTTTTAAATAAAAATCTTCTTTTTCCCGCATTGTTCGTTCTTCGTCTTCCGACTCATCCTTGTATCCGCATAAATGCAACACTCCGTGATACATAACCCTGCATAATTCGTGGTTGAACGATACGCCAAACTCGCGGGCGTTTTCTTCGACACGTTCGACACTGATGAAAATATCTCCCGAAACGGTGTTGTCAACAGTGTAGTCGAAAGTTATAACATCGGTATAATAATCGTGTTCAAGATATTTTTTGTTGATATCAAGCAAAAAATCATCCGTACAGAAAATAAAGCACAGGTCGCCGGTTTCTTTACTTTCCATTTCGAGTAAAGTCTTTATCTGCTTTTTGGCAAACTTTCTTTTTCCCGCATAGGAGAAAAGAGTGTTTTCGTCATAAAAATTAATCATCTCTGTGTAACCCCGAATTAATTTTTTCGATTCTTCTTAAATGTCTTCCACCGTCAAACTTGGTCGAAAGAAACGAAGTAACAATATCTTCCGCTTCTTTTTCCGACACAAAATGTCCTGGTAATACGCAGACATTGGCATCGTTGTGTTGCCTTGCGAGCGTAGCGATATCGCTGTTCCAGCAAAGCGCCGCTCTGACGCCCGTATGACGATTCAGCACCATACCAATCCCGTTACCGGAATAGCATATCGCAATTCCGCACTCACATTCTTCTCTGTCAATAGCTATACCAAGCGGATGACCGAAATCGGGATAGTCGACGCTATTTTCGGAATTGGTTCCATAATCGACGATTATGTAGCCGCATTCCTTCAATTTCGATATAATATAAGTCTTTAGACTGTATCCCGCATGGTCGGAAGCGATTCCTATTTTTCCGCACTTTTCGAATGTTTCATTCATTTCCCCAACGTTGTTTTATATAATCAAGCAAATTAAGCGCTTCCTGAGGATTGTTTTCAGTTAGCAGCTTTAATTTCGTTTCTTTAAAATCGTTCAATCCTTTAAAGTAGGAGCTGAAATGCCGTCTCATTTCCAAAACCCCGACTTTTTCTCCTTTTACTTCAATTGATTTGAGAAAATGCATCTTTGCAATTTTAACTCTCTCATCAACATCCGGTTCGGGCAAAAGTTCACCCGTTTTGAGATAATGTTTGATATTCCTGAATATCCATGGACATCCGTAAGTTGCCCTCCCAATCATAATTGCATCTATTCCATACATTTCGAACTGTTCTTTTGCGATTTCGGGACTGTTCACATCCCCATTGCCGATAATGGGAATGCGTATCCTTTTATTTTTTTTCACTTTGCCTATTAATGTCCAATCAGCCGCACCTTTATACAATTGACTGCGTGTCCGTCCGTGTATTGTCAGCGCAGCAATGCCAACATCCTGTAGCTGTTCCGCCAACTCGCATATTATTAGGCTGTTTTCATCCCAACCTAAACGAGTTTTGACCGTCACGGGGACATTGACGGCGTTTACTATTTGCCGTGTCATTTCCACCATTTTAACGGGGTCTTTCATCATTCCGGAACCAGCGCCCCTGTTGGCGATTTTCTTTACCGGACAACCAAAATTTATATCTATCACGTCGGGTTTCGACTGTTCCGCTATTTTCGCCGCTTCTATCATCGGTTCAATCAAATGCCCGTATATCTGTATCCCGACAGGACGCTCGTCATCGCTGATTTTCAGTTTTTCCAGCGTTTTGTAAGCATCGCGTACCAAACCGTCGGACGAAACAAATTCAGTATACACCATATCCGCCCCAAATTGCTTGCACATATATCTGAATGAAGGGTCTGTGACATTTTCCATGGGCGCTAAAAACAACGGTTCTCCTTCAAAATCAATGTGTCCTATCTTCATGTACAAACAAATTTCAAACTACAAAGGTAATATTTTGTTTGAAATATATTTTTCTTGTTGCCTTAAACTTAAATCCGCACGAAAAAATTTGGAAAATGGAGACGTGTGGAGACGCCGTGGAGACGTGTGGAGACGCCGCGGAGACGTGTGGAGACGTGTGGAGACGCCGTGGAGACGCAAAATATTGCGTCTCTACAAATCGACGCCATCGACGACGCCATTGACGACCACAGCATTGTCCGATGTAGAGACGCAATATATTGCGTCTCAGTTCTCAAGCCGGCGTTAGCCACTTTTAGTTCTTAACTTTTAGTTTTTAGTTCTCAAGCGTTTTCCTCGAAATCGAGTAATTGATACTCATGCAAGATATTATACCATTCAATCATTTTCTTTACATGATGAGGGT
>JAIRLF010000362.1 GCA_031259655.1 Prevotellaceae bacterium | reverse complement strand
GGCTTTATTTCGAACTCCGGATTTTCTAATGGAATCCCGTATCCAGCCATGAGATAATAGCTCCGTGGCATTAGGGAAGAGTTGTCGCCGTATACCAAAACCGGACGAACCAAGTGTGTAACTGACAATCCGGCATACAGTTTGTTGTAATGGTAGTATGCGCCAAGACCTAAATCGAAACTTCGTTTCGATTCTTTCCCTGTCGGGATAGCCGGGTCGTCGCCGCCGTCGGGCAACCGCCATCCTTCCGAATCAAAAGAGCTGAAAAATACTCCTGCCGACAAACCTAAACTTAAAGAACCTTTTTCCATTTCAAACTTGTACGCATATCCCAAATTAAATGCCGGAATGTTGAGGAATCCTATCCTGTCGTCGTATAAAGTGGCTGTCACTCCGCCTTCTATGCCGCCTATAATCAAGGGACCGTTGATGTTCAAGACCGTCGTTCCCGGAGCCATATCTATTCCCGCCATCTGGTCTCTGTTCATTACAATTATGTTGTAATATTTGCTTGTATCGCTTCCTGCGTATGCGGGATTGATAAAGGCGGGGTTGAAAGATGTCTGGCTGAACAATTGCTCGTTCTGCGAAAACGCATTTCCTCCGTAAAGCATTAAAAAGAACATAGCGAATCTGCTTAAAATATTTTTGCCGTCTCCGATATCTAATCTAAAAGACGGTGCAAAGTAATATATTTTTTTTAGTATATACAAGAGCTTAAAATTATCATTGTTAATAAACACTAATTTTTTTCAGCCAATTTTTGCTGATACCATAGCCATCGTAATGGCACATCCTGCCGGCACGCCGTTCGATAATCGTCTTCTGTACAGGAGATAATAAACGGCTTGCCCTCCGATTTTTCTCCGATTTCCATCCACCAGCGGTTGGTAATATCGCTATGATAGAAGACTAATTGCTCTGCCGGCTGCTCCAAATTTATAAGAATCTTTTTGATTCCATTCACATTATTTAACGCTTTTTCGTCCGCTCGATTTGCATATCCATCGATAATATGCCATATAATTTGAGCGATTAATGCGTTTTTTTGACTTTTTTTTTCAATTTTATCATGGCAAAATATGTTTGCTATTTTCAAATTATCCGAAATTCCGGCATGCCGGGAAATCAAGCATACTTCTTCGGAATAGAGACCGTTCAAGCCGGAATATAATGAATCGGCTATCTCAGGCTTTCGCACGGAAGCCATATCCAGACTGAATATATCCGAATCGCGCAACAGCGGTTCGTATATCCGGTTGTCTTCCCTGAACTTACCAAGCCGCAACGCTTCAAAATAGCGGGACGAAAGACTGTCTAACACCGCGGGGTCGCTCAAATATGTTTGATATGCCAGGAAATTGAAATTGAACAGGTTTTGGAATCTGTTGTTCATCAATTTGTCTGTGAAATTCGACCGCACAACAGCAGGAGATACTACGCTCGCCGAAATCTTATCCCTGCCTGTCATCGAATCGAGGCATGCGGGCAAAATATCGATGGCGTTGCCGATTATAATGACGAAGATATTGTTGTTCAACAAGATTTTCAGGATGTCGTTAATCTTGTCGATATTCTCTTCCGGAATATTTCCCCAGTCGGAGATGCTTATTTCCTGTCCGAAATATAACCCGTACAGCGATTTACGCACGGACATCAGTCCTTGTGCTTCTCCGGTTCCAAGTATGACGATTTTTGTTCCGGACAATTTGCGCCCGTGAAAACCAACCTTGTTGACAAGCAAATGTTTATTGTCCGATTTGATATCGAAACTGCTCTTATCTACGGGGTTAATTATTTCAAAAATCTCATTCATATTTTATACCTATAATATATATAACAACGAAACTATTTTTTTGTCTTTTTTACAGCGGCAACTTTTTTAGTTGCCGTTTCTTTTTTGACGGATTTGACAGGTTTGCTTGCCTTAGTCGCAACGCTGCTTGCCTTGCTTGTCTTAGTCGCAACGCTTGCCTTAGCCGTTTTGCTCGCTTTTGCAGGTTTAATGCCCTGTTGTTTAATCAATTCTTCGCATTTCTCTTTTGTCAGACTTTCTTTGTCCGCATCCTTCGGCAATTTGTAATTATTGCCCTCGAAAACGATATATGGACCGAAACGTCCGTTCAACACTTTGATATCACCGAAGTCTTTGACTGTTTTTTCCTTATCTTTCAATCTCTTATCTTCGATGAGTTCTATTGCTCTTTCGTTTGTAACAGTGTAAGGGTCGTCGGTTTTGCCGAGCGAGACGAACTGGTCGCCGAACCGTATATACGGTCCAAACCTGCCAATAGCAACTGTAAGCGTCTTGCCCTCGTATTCTCCGATATTGCGCGGCAGGTCAAAGAGTTTAAGCGCTTCTTCCAATGATATGCTTTCGATTAGCTGTCCTTTTTTCAGACTTGCATACACCGGTTTATCGTTCGACTGTTCATCGTCGGACGAAACGCCAAGCTGGGCGACGGGACCAAATCGCGCTATCCTGACCGAAACTTGTTTTCCGGTTTTGGGGTCTGTGCCAAGCACTTTGTCGAAAGCCGCAGGACGCGAAATGTCTTTCGATTTTTCGACATCGTCATGGAAAGGTTTATAGAACGTGTCTATCATTTTTGTCCATTCCAGTTCGCCCGACGCGATTTCGTCGAACTGTTCCTCAACATTGGCGGTGAAATTGTAATCGAGGACGTCCTTAAAGTTATCCATAAGAAAATCGTTAACCAACATGCCGATATCGCTTGGGAAAAGTTTCGATTTCTCGGTTCCCGTGATTTCCTGCTTATTCTCCTTTTTTACAGCGCCTTTTTTCAGCACAAGCTTCACATATTCCCGCGACCTTCCGTGACGCTCTTCTTTTGTCACATATCCGCGCTGTATTATTGTCGAAACGGTGGGCGCATAAGTCGAAGGACGTCCGATGCCAAGTTCTTCCATCTTTTTCACTAAACTTGCTTCGGAATATCGCGCCGGATGTTGCGTAAAACGCTCTGTCGCCGAGATTTCGCTGTAGACAAGTTTTTGTTCCATTTTTAATGGAGGCAAGAGGTCGCCGGAATCTTTGTCGTCCGTTTCGTCATCGCTCGATTCGATATATACTTTAAGGAATCCGTCGAAAAGGAGGATTTCGCCCGTCGCTTGAAATCTGTAGCTTTTGTCTGATATCGATATCGTTACAACTGTTTTTTCTAAGGATGCATCGCTCATCTGCGAGGCTATAGTGCGCTTCCAAATCAATTCGTAGAGTTTTTTCTCCTGAGCGGTTCCGCTTATAGTCGCATTCTCCAATTCTGTGGGACGTATAGCTTCATGCGCTTCCTGTGCGCCTTTCGCTTTTGTCTTATACTGACGTACATTGGAGTATTTTACTCCGTAAAGACCAATGATTGTGTTTTTTGCCGCTTCGATGGCAAACGACGACAGGTTGGTTGAGTCTGTTCTCATGTATGTGATTTTCCCTGCTTCGTAAAGACGTTGAGCAATCGACATGGTCTGCCCGACGGAAAAACCGAACTTGCGCGAGGCTTCCTGCTGAAGGGTCGAGGTTGTGAACGGAGGCGCCGGCGATTTCTTTGTGGGCTTTTTTTCGATTCCCGTAATCGAAAAACTTGCCGATTTACAGTGATTCAGAAAATCTTCGGTCTCTTTAAGCGTCTTGAACTTAGTGTTCAACTCCGCTTGTAAAGAGAATTTTTCGTCTGTCGAATCGGGATTGAATATCGCGCATACTCGGTAAAACGATTCCGGCGTGAACCCGATTATTTCCCGCTCGCGCTCAACTATCAGTCGCACTGCAACAGACTGAACTCTCCCCGCCGAAAGCGAGGGTTTAACTTTTTTCCACAATATCGGCGAAACTTCGAACCCGACAAGACGGTCTAAAATCCGGCGCGCTTGCTGTGCATCAACTAAATTAATGTCAATACCTCTCGGATTTTGTATGGCGCTCTGTATAGCGTTTTTTGTAATCTCGTGAAAAACAATTCTGTTTGTCTTACTTTTGTCTAATCCCAAAGTTTCCTGCAAATGCCAGGCTATGGCTTCACCTTCGCGGTCTTCGTCGGAAGCTAACCAGACGTGCTTCGCTGCTTTGCTGAGTTTCCTAAGTTCGTTGACAACGGCGTTCTTACCGTCCGATATCACGTATTCGGGCTTGTAATTATTCGCTATATCAACTCCTAACCCCTTTTTTACCAAATCTCTTATGTGTCCGTAACTCGATTTTACGAGAAATTTGTCTCCCAGAAATTTTTCTATCGTTTTGGCTTTTGCCGGAGATTCTACTATTACTAAATTGTCTTGCTGCATTATCTTTTGGTCTCGAACTTTTTAATTATTATCTGTTTTTTTATACTCCTGAAATTTTAAATTTACGGATGCAAATATAATGAAAAATATTTATGTCAAAATTATTGAAATATGCCGTTTTTTATAACTGTCTTCACTACAGAACAGTTATGTCAATAAAAATATGCAAACGGACGAACGGAAAAAACGCCGCTACCTAACTTGATTTGCC
>JAIRLF010000270.1 GCA_031259655.1 Prevotellaceae bacterium | reverse complement strand
TTCCGAGAGTTGTACGGCGGAGAAGTAAAAGCGAAGGAGGAGATATTATTCCCACAACAGAAGAATAAGAATCGTCAAAAGTCGCCCTGAAAACATTTCGACGCGCTGTTAAAGCGTTGAAAGCGCGTCATAATCTTTTATGACACCTCATCGAAGCGTTGGCAGAGTCCCTTAATTTTGTATGGGACGCTTCCAAAGCGTTCCGGAGCGACCATAAACATCTCTATGCATCAAAAAAAATTTTATTTTGCACATCATAACACTCTAAAGGCAGCTGTCAAAGGTTTGTTGTACCGTCGTAATGTTTTATGAGGCTCTGCCAACGTTTTTGTGATGTGAATTAATTTCTTCAAGGCTCTTTCCGAGGCTTTAATGCAGTGAATTAATTTTTTTTGACCGCAAAAAGCAGGGAGGACAGAGCGTGAAAAAAAATATTGTGCAGACATTTAGGCTGTTAAAACCTTTAATCACGACGAACAGGACAAGTCGTTAGCTTTCTTTTTCGTAGAAAATCCTGTAATATTTTTTCCCGTCGTTTTCTTCGACACGTTCAATCATTGAGCGGTCGCCGTGGATATAGATATGGAAATTTTTATCAAGTTTCAGTACGCTTTTGAAGATTTTCGACTGTTTTTTGACTGCGTCGGGCGCTATTTCGAAGGTCATATCTGAGGGAATATCAGCATTATCGAATCCCCTGAACGCTTCGATGACTTCGGGTTGCCGGAACACTTCGTTTTCGAACTCCGGTTTATCGAAAACCTCGTGCGATTTAAAATAATCCATACTTCTGTTCAGGATATCAATTTGGTCGGCTTTGCATACGTCAAATTTTTCCGGCAATTTTTCCGACACAAATTCTTTACAGACCTTCATCGCCGATTGAGTTTTAGTGTAATTATTTTCGAACGAGCGAATATTGAGAAAATCTTCGCACCAATATTTTTCGTCTCCGCTCCGGATACCGTCGGCAACAGAAACAAGAAAACCTTTATCCCTGTCGACATTGAAAATCATACATCCCTTATCGATTTTCCGTAAACTGACGCCTTCTTCTTTTTCCAGAATAAAATTGCCGGATGTGGGATATATTTTCAAAAACGTCTCTTTGCTTTCCGATTTAAACAGTCCGACAGCCTCTGTTTCTTCGCCGTCCACAGTACATTCGCTGAAATAGGCTACATAAAATTCTCCCCCTCTGATTTTAGAGCTGTCGGTTATATCAAACAGCAATTCAGCAAGTTTCACCGACGATTCGTACAGATTGTCCGGATTGTCGAATATCGCAGCGACAGCCTTAAACACTTCGTTATTTTCAAAGCCGTTTTGATGATGCAGATTGAAATATCTCTCTGTTTTAAACGGAGTTATAAAAAACGAGGAGAGAAGCGTTACCATTTCTTCATCTATGTTTACGGGCGATTTAGAGAGGGTCAGAGGTTCGTCGTTCACCCTGTTTCCGACCGCGTGCATCGCTAACAAATTTATCAAAGCTTCATTTATCATTATCGTCTAATTTACATTTTTATGTTCCAAAAACGGCTCAAAATTACTAAAAAACGTTAATAACTTATTTTTTTTCATTGAAATGGTTGAAAATCAATTCGGCAATACGTTTTCCGACGATGAGCGACAGTTTTTCTTTCGAGGTATTTTTGATAGCGGAGACGGTTTTCATCTCAAGCATCAGTTTGTTTATTGAAGTTTTTCCGACGCCTTTGATTTCGCTCAATTCCGATTTAATAAAATTGGCGCTTCGTTTGTTTCTGTGAAACATGATGCCGAAACGGTGCGCCTCGTCCCTGATTTGCATAAGTATTTTCAATGTTTCGGAATTTTTGCTGAGGTGCAGAGGGATGCTGTCGTTGGGGAAATATATCTCTTCGAGACGTTTTGCCAGTCCGAGAACAGGGATTTTGCCATACAGTTGTAACTTCTTGAGACTTTGCACTGCGGCGTTCAACTGTCCTTTTCCTCCGTCGACGACAATCAGATTCGGCAATGGTGATTTTTCGCGTAACACTCTGCTGTAACGACGAAAAACTATCTCTTCCATTGAAGCGTAATCGTCGGGACCTTCGACCGTTTTCACATTAAAACGCCGGTATTCCTTTTTGGCGGGTTTGGCGTCGATAAACACTACGCAGGCAGCTACAGGATTTGTTCCCTGAAAATTGGAATTATCGAAACATTCTATTCTGTGAGGAAGTTTTTTCAAATGCAAATCCAACTTGATGACGTTTAATATCCTGACGACATGTTTTTCGGGGTCGGTTCTTTCCAGATGTTTCAACTTTTCCAGACGGTAAGCTCTGACATTTTTTTCGGACAATCGTAAAAGCGCGAGTTTATCGCCTCTTAACGGGACGGAATATATCTTGTTTTTGAGTTCGGTGTCGGGTTTAAAGGGGACTATAAGTTCGTGAGAAAGAGTGTCCATGCGTTGTATCATTTCGGCGATTGCCATGCTGAGCAAGGCTTCTTTTTCTTCTTCGATACCCAACTTCATTTCCAAAGTATGAGCCTGTACAACAGCTCCGTTTACAACTCTCATAAAATTCGAATATGCTACATTTCCCTCGCAGACAAGCGAAAACACATCGACGTCGTTAATCGACGGATTAACAATCACCGATTTGGATTGATAGTTTTCCAAGCGTTGAAGTTTATCTTTAAACAATTGGGCTTCTTCGAAATTCAATTTGTTTGCAGCCTCGTTCATTTTGTTTGTCAATTCTTTAAGTACTTCGCTCGTATTGCCTTTGATTATATTGATTGCCTGTGCGAACGACTCCAGATATTCGTCTTCCTGTTGCCGGTTTACGCAGGGACCCTTACAGTTACCGAGATGATATTCAAGACACACAACATATTTATTGCATGCAATTGACTCGGGCGATAAATTCAAACGACAAGTACGTATCGGATATATGCGTTTTACAAGGTCGAGCAGAATTTTTACCGTTGCGACCGAAGTATATGGACCAAAATACTTTGAACCGTCTTTCAACTTATGGCGAGTGAGGAACATTCGCGGGAAATGCTCGTCCGTTACACAAATCCACGGATATGTTTTGTCGTCTTTCAAAAGCACATTATACCGGGGCTGATATTGCTTTATCATATTGTTTTCCAGCAACAGCGCATCCGATTCATTGGTGGTAATAATATGCAGAATATCCGCAATTTTCTTTACCATAATCCGCAATTTTATATTACGGTCGGATTTTGTAATGAAATATGACGAAACCCTTTTCCGCAGGTTTTTAGCTTTTCCTACATATATAATCTTTCCGTCTACATCAATGAACTGATATACTCCGGGTTCGTCCGGCAGTAATTTAACTTTTTCCTCAACTTTCTTTTTTGTGTCGTTTTGCATAAACTTTTTTCACTTCAATGTTTGCAAATATAAACGAAAAATCGTTGACGAGAAAATATTATTCATAACAGATTGTGTTTTACGATTTATGCTCTATGAGTTTTTTATACAAATCTGTAGCAAGTTGAACCGGAGTATTGTTGTCTGCCCGTATCCTGATGTCGGCTTTTTCGTAGTATGATTTTCTTTGCATCAGAGATGTATTTATGTAATCCATTAACTCTTCGGTTGTTCTATCTTTTACTAATGGACGTTTTTTGTCGTTTTTCAGATGTTCGAACAATTGTTCGGGCGCGACTTCGAGATATACGGTAACAGCAAACTCGTTCATAATATCCATATTATCGAAAAAACAGGGCATACCGCCGCCTGTAGAAATCACCGAAGGCTCGTTTTCGACAATTTCCAGCAGTATTTGTTTTTCTAATTTGCGGAAATAGTCTTCGCCATGCATGGCGAAGATGTCGGAAACCGATTTTTGTTCTTTTTTGATTATATAATAATCGGTATCGACGAACGGAAGCCGCATCAACTTCGATAAAACGAAACCCAGACTGCTTTTCCCGCTACCGGGCATACCCATCAATATAACATGCTTTTTCTTGTCGGTCATGTCTTTATTTTGTTTGTGTAACGGAAGTCTTTTCTACTTTGCCTCCCAGCGCGGGATTGAGTTTGCTGACTTTGACGGTCGCTTTTTGTATATCCGACATCTTGTCGTACAGGGCGTTCAATATCCGGAAGCAGACGTTCTCCAGCAAATTCGACGGAATCATCATTTCGTCCTTAACGATGTTGTATGCCGTCTGATAGTTTACCGTATCGATGATATTGTCCGATTCGGATGCCAAGGTCATATCCGTTTCTATTTTCAAACTGACGTGAAAGATATTCCCTTTAAGTCTTTCTTCCTCATAACAACCATGATGAGCGAAAAACTCCATATTCTTGATTTCTATTATTCCCACTTTTTTATTCATACAATATAATATTTAATCAAATTTTCAAAAACATAATGCGGACAAAGGTAAGGACTTTTTATATATAATTCACAAAATGCGCATAATTGAGTGCATTTCAAATTGTCGCAAACCCGTCTTTTCGTCATTGCAAGGGCGCAACCCCTACATCAGACAATGCTGTGGTCATCAATAGCATCGATTCGTAGAGACGCAATATTTTGCGTCTTCATGGTTTGCGTCTTCATGGATTGCGTCTTCATGGATTGCGTCCCCACATAGCCGTCAGGTATTGTCATTGTAGGGGCGTATCGCATACGCCCCTGTCGCATAATGCCACTGACGTCTCTGTGTGGATATTGTTAGGCGTATGCAATACGCCCCTACCGGCAACGAAACGTATACTCAATCACTTATTTGTAAACCGACAAATATTTGATTATAAAAAAGAGAATTTTGTCGTACACCCTTTTGCGCCCAAAAGATATACATATTTAAATTTTATATTAACTTTGCCGCCTTAAAATGTAAATGAATTTTGATATAATCTGTACATTATGAGCAATCTTGCTTTATTATATATAGCTGTTTTGACAGCAGTGTTCCAGATAGCGGCGGTATTGACAAACAGATAAAAATATATTGAAAATGAGCGACAAATTAAACATTCTCTGGACTACGGGCGACAGGATTACATCGCTTAACATGTTAAGTATATATGTTTTAAATTCAAAACTAAGAGGCTGGTGGAAAGACATCAATGTGATTATCTGGGGCGCTTCGGCGAAACTTGTTGCCTCCGATACTCAGGTACAGACGGAAGTTATGGAAATGATTCGCAGCGGAGTGCATATTGAAGCATGTAAGGATTGCAGCGACGTATGCGGAGTATCGGACGAGTTGGAGAAATTGGGTGTCGAAGTGAAATTTATGGGCGAATCGTTAACCCGATATATTAAATCGGAATATATCATTACAATTTAATATATTTACAGTTGAAATTAAAAGGAAATAAAATGAAAAAAAAGTCGCAATATATTGAATTTAAGGAAAGTTGGAAAGACGAATTTCTGAAGACTCTATCGGCATTTGCCAATACTGCCGGCGGACGTTTGTATGTTGGGATCCGTGACGACGGTAGCGTCTGTGGTATCAGTAAGACAACCAAAATGTTGGAAGATTTGCCGAATAAAATCACAAATATATTGGGTATTCAGGCAGATGTTTACGAACGAACGAAAGATAATCTGCAATATATTGAAATTAGGATAAATAAAAGTCCTTATCCGGTTTCATATAATGGCGGTTTTTACATCCGTAGCGGAAGTATAACCAGAGAATTGACAGGTAATACTTTACAACATTTTTTGCTGACGGCTAACAATATGACTTGGGATGAAGTCACTGTTCCTGA
>JAIRLF010000247.1 GCA_031259655.1 Prevotellaceae bacterium | reverse complement strand
GAAAAACCGGCACAGATTGCGCTCACTTTGATATTCCGACCTTTCAGAGCCTGTTGTATCTCGTTGACGCGCTTTGCCAAATTCCCGCCACCCGGCTCGAAACCAACGACGCCCAATTTTTCCATGTAATCGAACTTTTCTTTCAACGATTGCCCTGGAGCGATACCCTCCTGAAACGAAATGTTCAACGAGGCTTTACCTTTCTCCGGTGCAGCAGCAGACAAGATTGAAGGCAGCGAAACGCCGGCAGATGCCAGCGTTCCCGCTGCTACAATCTTTTTGATAAAATTACGGCGATTATCCATAATAATTAACTGTATCTAATAACTTTACTTATCTTCTTTACCTTTTCCCGGAACAGGAACTACATATTGACTCATATCCAATTTTTCCAACTTCGGCTCTGCGGGAAGGAAATCCATGTTTGTTTTCTTTATATCTTCCCAGGTAATACGTTTTCCGGTATATGCCGATTCGCGTCCGAGAACTGCCAACAACGAAGAGTTTGCCGTAGCTTCGGTTTCGTTGAACGGTTCGCCTTTCCTGATTGCATTTACCAAGTCAACAAATTCAAGAACATACGGATTACGTTGTTGAAATTCTTGTTTCTCCTTTTCGCCATCGTATTTCCATATTACATTTCCGGCAAGGTCTTTGATTTCGCCATTGCTACGCCAGTAGCCGTGAGTTCCGCGTACATATTCGGAAACATTGTCCGTACAACCGTCTATTTGACGACACATACTGTGCAGGTGTATTCCGTTTTCGTATTCGTAATCAACGCTGAACATGTCGTACTGGTCGCCTGTTACACGGCGTTGACGCGCTCCGAAACCTGTTGCGGCAACGGGTTGCAACCCCGAAAACCAGTTGAAGATGTCGAGATTATGCACATGCTGTTCAACGATATGGTCGCCCGAAAGCCATTTCCAGTTCACCCAGTCGCGAATCATCCATTCCATATCGCTCCATTCTTTCTGACGGTTGCGATACCACAGTTGCCCCATATTCCAATAAACGGCGCCTCCCGTGATTTCGCCGATAATGCCGTCGGCAATAAGTTTGAACGATTCAACATAGAACCGTTGGTGACGGCGTTGTGTACCCGTACATACGCACAGTTTTTTAGTGTCGGCAATCTTAGAGATAGCAAGCAGTTTCAATGCTCCGGCAACGTCCACAGCTATCGGCTTTTCCATGAAGATGTGTTTGCCGGCCTGTACTGCGGCTTCGAAATGCAGGGGACGGAAAACGGGAGGAGTAACCAACAACACTACGTCCGACAGTTCGATGACTTTTTTGTAGGCGTCGAATCCCACGAAACAGTTTGCTTCGGGAACTTCCTGTCCGGTTTCTTTTTTGACACTTTCTCTTGTACCGTCAACTTTGTCTTTGAAGACGTCGCCCAGAGCAACGACTTTCAACCCGTTGGCTGCATGTTTAACGAACCCGATAAGGTCGCCGGTTCCCTGCCCGCCGCAACCTACAAGTCCTACTTTGAGTTCTTTCCCGTCGTCGGCTTTGTCGACCAAATTAGGGATACGGTATGATTTCAACCGTGCAATCGGCGCAGGTTTTTGAGGCTTTGCTTCGCCTGCTCCACAAGATGATAATACGGAACTTCCGGTAACTAATGTTCCGGCTCCGGCAATTGTTGCAGTTGACAAAAACTGCCTTCTACTTAATGACGCTTTATGTTTCATTGCTAAGAAAATTTATATAAATATTTAATTTGTTTACAAATCCATTCGCCTGTTTCCGATGTTTTGGCGGCTTTGCCTTCTACGGCGATATCTTCGGTTACTATTCCCTCGTTCAACGATTTGTCCACTGCTTTGCGGATACATTCGGCTTCGTTTTTCAGTCCTAACGCATAATCGAACATGAGCGCAGCCGAAAGAATTGTAGCCAGCGGGTTTGCAATGTCTTTGCCCGCCGCTTGAGGATATGAACCGTGTATAGGTTCAAACACGGAAGTGTGCACGCCTATTGAGGCTGAAGGCAACATTCCCAGCGAACCGGTTATCACCGAAGCTTCGTCGGTCAGGATATCTCCGAACATGTTTTCGGTAACGACAACGTCGAAACGTTTGGGATACTGTATAATCTGCATTGCGGCATTGTCGACAAACATATATTCGGTTTTTACGTCGGGATATTCGTTTTCGAGTTCCTGCGACACTTGCCTCCACAAACGCGATGTGGACAATACATTGGCTTTATCGACTATTGTCAGTTGCTTTCTTCGGTCTTGAGCGTATTTATATGCAAGTCGCACAATGCGTTCTATCTCGTCTCTTGTATATACGCAAGTATCGTAAGCGGTGTTTCCGTCTTCGGACCTGCCTTGCGGACGTCCGAAATATATTCCTCCCGTCAGTTCTCTTATACAAACAAAATCAGCGCCTTCGACCAAATCGCGACGCAAGGGCGAACGGTGCAGCAATTGTGGAAACGTAACGACAGGACGAATGTTGGCATACAATCCCAGTTTTTTCCGCATGGCAAGAAGTCCCTGTTCGGGTCTTACCTTTGCGCTTGGGTCGTTATCGTATTTGGGCGACCCGATTGCGCCGAAAAGCACAGCGTCGGAATTTAAACACAATTCGTGTGTAGCATCGGGATATGGATTGCCGCAGGCGTCTATCGCTGCTGCTCCCACTAAAGCCGATTCGTAATGCAAATCATGTTTATATACAGAACACACTGTTTTTACGACATTTAACGCCTGTGTTACTATCTCGGGACCTATTCCGTCGCCCGAAAGAACGGCTATATTAATTCTCATGTAACCTTAACCAGTTAATTAAATTTGAGGTCTCAAAATTAGATAAAATTATTTATTTAGCGACAAATTTTTTTGAAAAAAAACTTGTTGTCGATGTATTTGTTTGACCGTTACCGCGTTTCATCTCCTGCAAATGTTGTTTATAATAATATATTTTCTGCTGTAAATTAAGATTTCTATTGCGAAAATATTGTTTTTGCGGAATAAAACAGATTCGCAATTTTAGATTTTAGATTTACGATTTTAGATTGGGCGATGCCGGCTGGTAAATTTCAGCGGGCGTATGCGATTTACGATTTTAGATTTACGATTTTAGATTGGGCGATGCCGACTGGTAAATCTCAGAGGG
>JAIRLF010000241.1 GCA_031259655.1 Prevotellaceae bacterium | reverse complement strand
TTATCTACATATAAAATCATTCCAGTAAATCGGGGGCAAAGTTAAAATAAAGTTTTCATCCGCCAAAACAAAACATGAAAAAACTTGTTTAACGGCGATTGTTTTTTATTGTTCATCTTACGCTATACGCTAAAAGACAGAGAATAAGAAGCGGTTGTTTTTTTGAAAAAAAAACTTCGCGCCACCCTAAAAAAAGATGCTTTTGTATTGGAATGCGGATGTGCGAAAGGAAAATTTCATCCATGAATGAATTATTTTAGGAACGGAAAATTAATAAGATATAACAATATCCGGAAAACCTCATTTTTACCTGATTTAAATAACAAAACAACCTCAGTCGCTAAGCATTACCATCTCATTTACCTCATTACCTCATTAACCGACGCAAAGCAATGGAATAAAGAGGTTAATGAGGGGGATATTTCTCGGGTTTCTACCAATATTTCGTCCCTAACGGGACGTTTGTCGTACACCCATTTGTGTGGAAACATAAGTGCAATTCGAAAAAAAGTATTACTTTTGCGCGGTTTTTAATAATACCACTAAATGAATCGCATAGTAATACTTGGTGGGGGAGAAAGCGGAGTTGGCGCGGCGGTACTTGCTCAACTAAAAGGGTTTGACGTGTTTTTGTCCGATAACGGCAAGTTGTCCGACGAGAATAAATTTTGTTTAAAAAACTACGGTATACCCTTTGAAGAAGGAGGTCATACTCACAAATTGATTCTTGACGCGGACGAAATCATCAAAAGTCCCGGCATCCCCGAAATTGTTCCGGTGATGAGAGAAATCCGTTCGCTTGACATCCCCGTAATCTCGGAAATAGAATTTGCAGGACGTTATTGTACTGCTAAAAAGATTTGTATCACAGGGAGTAATGGTAAAACGACGACAACGTCTCTGATATATTTTCTTCTCAAAAACGCCGGTCTTAATGTAGGATTGGCCGGAAATATCGGCAAAAGTTATGCCTATCAGGTCGCTACGGAAAAGTTTGACTATTATGTTCTTGAACTCAGCAGTTTCCAATTAGACGGCATGTACAATTTCAAAGCCGATATCGCCGTATTGCTCAACATAACCCCCGACCATCTCGACCGTTACAATTATAATTTTCAGAACTATATCAATTCGAAATTCCGTATAACGCAAAATATGCGGAAAGAAGATTGCTTTATTTTCTGTTCGGACGACGAAATAACAATGGGCAATCTTAAGAAAATAGTTCTTAAAACCAAGATGTTACCCATATCGCAGACCGAATTGATAGAACAGGACGGAGCTTGGATTATCGGCGATAAATTTGTCGCCAATTATGCCAATTCCGAGTTCGAGATGCTTATCAACGAACTATCGCTCAACGGGCGTCACAATGTATACAATTCGATGGCAACCGCCGTAGCCGGGAAAATATTGGATGTGAACAATTCCGTTATTCGCAACAGTCTAATGGGTTTCAAAGGAATCGAACATCGTTTGGAAAAAGTGAGGAAAGTGCGTGGAATAGAGTTTATCAACGACTCGAAAGCCACAAATGTCAATTCGGCATGGTATGCATTAGAAAGTATGCCGGACAGAACTGTCTGGATTGTCGGCGGGACGGATAAAGGCAATGATTATTCTTCGTTATACGAACTTGTCAAAGAAAAAGTTAAGGCAATAGTTTGTCTTGGTATCGACAATAAAAAGATATTCGAGACTTTCGCGCATCTGACGCCCATTATCGTCGAAACCCGTTCGGCAAAAGAAGCCGTGGACAAAGCCTTCGAACTTGGCGAACCGGGCGACACGGTGCTTTTGTCGCCGGCATGTGCAAGTTTCGACTTGTTCGAAAATTATGAAGACCGCGGCAAACAGTTTAAAAAAGCCGTAGAAGAACTGGAAACATACTAAAACAGAGCGTTGCGGCTAATTTTCAATTGGCTGTGCCGAAATAAAATTTGACTTGTTTGTATGGCGAAATTTCCTGTTTGCGGTGATTTTTATGTGCGGTATCAAAAATGTTTAGTAATTTTGCGGCGGATTTAATTAGTAAAATTATCGAAATTCGGATAAAAAATGGTCAAATTTGTAAAAATGCACGGAACAGGTAACGACTACGTATATATCGACTGTTTCGAACAAAATGTAGATAATCCTCAGGAACTTGCCATCGAAGTTAGCGACAGGCACAAAGGTATAGGTTCCGACGGATTGATATTGGTGATGCCTTCGATGTTTTGCGATTTCAGGATGCGGATGTTCAACGCCGACGGTTCGGAAGCGCAGATGTGCGGCAACGGTTCGCGTTGCGTGGGCAAGTTTGTTTATGATAAGGGTTACACGAATAAGAAGAAAATCACTCTTGAAACGCTTGCCGGAATCAAAACATTGGAACTTTTTATTGTGGATGGAAAAGTCGAAAGAGTGAAAGTCGATATGGATGTCCCGGTATTGAATGCGCGGAATATTCCCGTCGTATGGACAGAATCGCAGTTAATCAACAAAATCATTGATTTCGAACCCGAAAAATATGCCGTTACCGCCGTATCGATGGGTAATCCTCATGCAGTGATTTTTACGGAAGGTCTCGATAATCTTGATTTGGAAACAATCGGCAGGAAAATCGAAAATCATCCGATGTTTCCCGAACGGGTGAACGTGGAATTTGTCGAAATTCTTTCGCCCACTCATGCCAAAATGCGCGTTTGGGAACGTGGCAGCGGCGAAACTCTTGCCTGTGGAACGGGAGCTTGCGCCGTGGGTGTTGCAGGCGTGTTGAACAACAAGTTAGAACGAAAATCGACTATCTCGCTTTTGGGCGGAGACCTCGATATCGAATGGAACGAGAATAACAATCATGTATACCTTACCGGCGAAGCTGTTACGGTTTTCGAAGGTGTATATTATTAATAATTAATATTTTTATGGTGAAATTAAACGAACATTATACCGAAATCGGTAATAATTATTTATTTGCGGAAATATCACGACGAGTGAAAGAGTACAAGGACAATCATTGCGGAGAGAAAGTTATCAGCCTTGGAATAGGCGATATAACCCAACCGATTGCTCCCGCCGTCGTCGATGCAATCATCGAAGCAACCAAAGAGATGAGCAGGACGGAAACCGTACGCGGATATGCGCCTTACGAAGGATACGACTTTTTGGTGCAGGCTATCCTGAAACACGATTTTACGGATAGAGGCATAGCTATCGAAGCTGACGAAATATTTGTGAGCGACGGCGCTAAAAGCGATACGGGAAATATCGGCGACATACTTGGAACCGATAACCGGATTGCTATCACCGACCCCGCTTATCCCGTTTATGTCGATACAAACAAAATGGCGGGACGCGCAATCGAATTGCTTCCCTGTACTCCGGCAAATCGTTTTGTTCCTGCTTTTCCCGAAACTGCGGCGGACGTGATTTATCTGTGTTATCCGAACAATCCTACCGGAACGGCGCTGACAAAATCGCAGCTGAAACTCTGGGTGGATTATGCGCTGAAAAACCGCTCGCTGATACTGTACGATGCTGCATACGAGGCTTATGTCTCCGAAACGGACGTACCTCACAGTATTTTCGAAATCGAAGGCGCACAGGAGGTAGCTATCGAGTTCCGGAGTTTTTCGAAAACAGCGGGATTCACCGGCTTGCGCGCAGGATATACGGTCGTGCCGAAATCGTTGACCGCCAAAACATCGACAAACGAAATACTGTCGTTGAATGCGATGTGGCGACGTCGTCAGTCGACCAAATTCAACGGGACAGCATACGTCATCCAGCGCGGAGCCGAGGCGGTATATTCTCCCGAAGGTCAGCGCCAAACGAAAGAAACAATCGCATATTACATGCAGAACGCCAAAATCATTAAATCGGGGATCGAAAGTCTTGGATTGCAGTGTTACGGAGGTGTTAACGCTCCGTATATCTGGTGTCAAACTCCCGACAAGATGAGTTCATGGGAGTTTTTCGATTTGTTGTTGAACAGGGCGCAAGTGGTCGGGACTCCGGGTTCGGGCTTCGGAACCGCCGGCGAAGGATTCTTCCGTTTTACCGCTTTCGGTCAAAAAGATGATACTTTAGAAGCTATCGAAAGAATAAAAAATATTTAGTGTCTG
>JAIRLF010000240.1 GCA_031259655.1 Prevotellaceae bacterium | reverse complement strand
CCGGGTTTTGCCCATGTCTGGTATCTGCTGAAATGCGTACCCCACCAGCCCATTCCTATGCCCGGCTGGTATTTGTCGTCGAAAGGCTGATGCACCCAGTGATGCAGCCAGTATTTGTTTGCTCCGGAAACATAACCGCCGTCGGCTGTTGGTTTCAGGAAGGCAGGGTCTTCGGTGTATTTGCTGAGCATCGGCGGTCCGGTGAAGGCTTCGGCTCCGATGATTCTTTTCCCGAACTGCTTGGCTGCTCGTGGAATGTTTAACGAGAATCGGCCGTTGCCGCCCGTCCAAAATTCATCTGCAGCTACGTCCGCCATAGCCGTACCCTCAGAAGTTGAAAACGGTCCGCCGTAAGGTTCCCAATAGAGTTTCAACCCGTAAGAGTGCAGCATTTCTTTGGCGACCGCAAAACCGTTGTCCATATACAGGCGATTGACAACCTCGTCATAATCTTTCAAAAACTGTTTAAATTCCGGCAAATCCGTTTGCAGTTTATTGTTTGTCCATGCGTTGAATTTATGTTCCAGAACTTTGCCTGTACGGTACTGAAAAAGCGCTATCCACTGCAACACATCGTAGTTTTTCAGGCGACGGAACTGTTCGCGAAAATCTTTTGTCCAGTTCTGATAGCCGCTTTCGTAACTGTCCACCCAAATATATTGGAAAGTATTGCCGAAATATTCGCCGATATGCTCTTTCAGGGGAGCAAGCAGTTGCGTCCAGTGAAAGACATTGTCTTCGCGGCTCATTTTATCCACTTCCCATGAGCGTCCGATGATATCGTCGGGTAAGGGATGCGGATGCGCCATCGTGGGTGCGTAGCCGTAGCGGTAAATCGTCCAGCGCCCGGCAGGAGCCTCCCATTTCAGATTCCCGTTTTTATCAATAAACCGATTGATTTCGACAATATCGTTCACCGTCACATTCTCTTTTTCCGGGACAGCCATTACGGTAATATCCCAGTACAAACTTGCCTTATGAGGTTTGTAGTTCGGCAAACAGCGCGAATCGTAACCGGTAAATTCGGGCAGTTCGGGTTTCGGCAAAGCTATTTCAACTGTTTTTCCGCCTTCAACGACAGTTTTACTGCTGATAATCGCCTTCATGCCGCGTTCTTCGGGTATCCAGGGTCCGCCGGTGGTGGCATAGCCCGGCGTTCCGTGCAGCCCCATTGTCAGTCCGAGGCGTTTGGATTCTTTCATGGTGTGCCGCATGGCATTCCAGTAGGCAGGACTGCGGAAAGTCTGTTCGGGGAAAGGCAGATTTTCCATCGGTGAATGACTTTCCTGCACCGAGGAAGCGATGTTGAAAATACATGCGCCGCCAATACCGCTTTCCGCCATTGCTTCCAAGTCTTTTGTAATGCCTTGCGTGGTAAAGTTGCTGCCGAGCCAGTGCCACCAGACACAGGGACGATATTCCATCGGCGGATTTTCGAACTGCGATGCCAAGACGTTCAACGGTTGACTTGTCTGTACCGAATCCGAAGCAGCTCGAACCCGTACATTGAAAAATAATGCTAAAATTGTAGCAAAAATGAAAATTGTATATTTATGTTTCATAATAATTAAAAATTTCTTTTTCCGGATAATTCTGTTCGTTCTTTTCTGTTCGTTCTTTTCTGTTCATTCTTTTCTGTCATTCTGTTCATTCTTTAATTCTGAAAATTCTGATCCAGAATGAATTTTCCCGACTTTGCGAGAATTTGCACATATCCGTCTTTTTCTTCAATGACTTCGAGTCCTTGAATTGATGCGAGGGGTTGTCCGTTTTCGGTTATTTCGGATGCACGGGCGTGTAGATATATGCGCGCTTCCGAGCCTGCCGGAACAGAAATCTCATAGACAACCGTGTTGCCGGACTTTTTCCATCCGCTTTCTATCAGACCGTATGGCGATTCTACCGCAGCTTTTGCGTAGTCGAGCCGTTTAACAATGTTCGGACGTATCGTGAAAATGCGATATCCCGGACCTTCGATGCTCGGCTCGATGCCGGCAAGTCCTTTGATAAACCATGCCGAAATGCCGGTGAAAGAAGTGTGGATACGAGCCGGTTCATTGGCTTCCCAAACCTCCGTCCAAGCCGTTTCGCCTTGTGAAAGGATATATCCGTATCCAGGACTGCTTGTTTTCGCAAGAATATTAGCGATGATTTCGTGGAATCGCGGTTCGGCGAAAAGCGTCTTGAAATACGGGTAACGGCTCGAACTTCCGATATCGAAATACGGATGCGCTCCGGTCATGTCTTCTTCGAGATGTTTCAGGGCGGCAGGACGCAGACTGTCGGGAAATATCCCGGCATATAGCGCGAACGAAGTCCTCACCTGGTCGCCGTCGAGATAGCTGTTTACTTTTGGATTGTAGTATGTTTCGTGGACTTTTGCGCGCAGAGTAGCAAGTCGTTCGCGATAGACGGTCGTTTCGTCGTCGCGTTCGAGCAATTCGGCAATTCTGCAAAACAGTTCGAGCGTCATTGCATAAGCGCAATTGTTGAAGAACAAAGCCTGTATTGTGTTTCCAAATTCGGTGCGATGTCCCGGACCGAGCCAGTCGCCGATGAAATAGCCGTGCGAATCGTACGAGACCAACATTCCGTCGGCGACATGAGTATGCAGAAACTCCAGCCATCGTTTACTTGTTCCGAAAGCCTGTTCCAGTATATTTTTATCGCCGTGGGCGAGATAATGTTCCCATGCGATGTTCATGTTTGCGTTTCCGTACAGCGGGCCTCCCCACATGTGGTTAATCTGCGGAGCGGTGTTGTGAATCCAGCCGTTTCGTGTTTGGACGTCGCTCCAGTCGCGCACGTTTTTGATATAGAAAGCTCCCGAAGCGAAACACGGCAATCCCAGCCCCCAAGTTGTCTGATAAGCGCCTTCGGAGCCGTAGCCCAGACGTTCGCGATGCGGACAATCGACGGTAAAGCCTTCGAGAGTGCATATTTCGTATGTCCAGCGGTCGACGTCGTAAATACGGTTAAACAGACTGTCGGAACATTCGAAGTAACCTGTCCGTTGAGCTGCGCTCGATATGGCATAACCTTTCACTGCGGAAAGTTCCGGCGGAGCGTTCAACCCGATGAAGTGCAGATATCTCCCGGCGGAGAAATTGAAGCGGTTGCGAAATGTCTCTCCGTTTTCGCCGCGTGCGATATAGAAAGATTCCTGTCCGTATTCGTCAATCACATCGTGCCGGTCGGAGGTTTTGATGACGACGGTGTCGCCTTTTTGCAGACCGTTGAAACTCGCTTCGACGAATCCGGTGAAATTTTTACCCATGTCCACTCTCCACATTCCGGGAATTGTGTCGATAAGGCGTTTTGCCGGAATGGTTTCGATAATCCTTGTGACGTCGGTCATTTGAGCCGACAGGACGGGTTCGCCGCCTCTTTTCAACGGGGTCGTCGACACGGGATTAATCCATTGACTGTCGTCGAAAGCGATTGTGTTCCAGTCTTCGGAGTAAAGACGTCCATCGACTTCTTCGCCGCCCATGTCGAGAAACCGGAATTCTCCGGAATTGCGGCTGTAACTCTCGGAGCATTTCCATTTTTCGTCGGAACAGAGCGAGAATGTTTCGCCGTTCTTTGTCGTGCCGTTCAGTTGCAGCAGAAAAGCCTGGTCGACGTTTGGAGCGAAAAAGTTGTAGCGCGACCAGCCGGGTCCGTACCACAGGGCAACGAGGTTGTCTCCCTTTTTGAGCAGAGGCGCGATGTCGTAGGTTACGTACAGAACTCTTTTGTCGAGACGGGCGAGAGCCGGCGCAAGCAGACGTTCGTCCGCTTTTTGCCCGTTGATGTACAGTTCGTGATAACCGGTCGAGGCGATGTGAACGAAAGCGGAGGCGACTTTGTTGTCGACATTCAGCCTTTGCCGAAACCAGATATGTCGTTCGGGAGCGGCTTCGGGATGTTTAATCCATAGCCCTTTCCAATCGGAACGGTCGAGCAGCCCCATCGAAAAACGTGCAGTAGAACTCCATCCCGAGGCGTTATTTTTGCTGTCGTAAATCATAACTTTCCAGTAGTAATCTTCTCCCGAGACAAGCTTGTCGCCTTGAAACGGAATCAGGTGCGAAGAACCTGATGTAACGGTTTTGCTGTCCCAGATATCGGCTTCGTCGCGTTTGAGTTTTTCGGGCGACGATGCGATAAGGATGCGATACGCGGTTTGCTCCTGTCCCCTGTCGCCGGAAGGACAGGCGATTTTCCAGCTGAACCGCGGCGTCTCCCTGTCTATGCCAAGCGGATTAACGATGTGCTCGCAACGAAGGTCATATACCCTGATTTCGTCTCCGGAACGGCAAGCGTTCAAAAATATTGCACAGAAAAAAATATATGTCCATCTTTTTCTGCATAATTTTAAAAGTCTTCTTCTTAGTATCAACATAATTTATAGTTTAAATAATGTGCAAATGTAAAAAATATTTTTGATTCCAAAGGAAAAAGGGAAGAAAGGGTGTACGACAAAATCCCCTTTTTTTACGTAAATATTGAAATAGAAGGAAGTATGACGAGGGCGGAGATATGTTCGCAATGACGATGCGACAATTTGAATCTACGTAGAGACGCCATATTTTGCGTCTATATAATAGCCGGTAATGCTAAAAAGTTTTTATCGCACGAAAATAACGACTCATTTATAGAAAATTTCAGGCGTTTTGCGAAAAAATATTAAACTTTTTTACTCTTTCTAAACGATTGTATTTAAAGCTGTAGTGTCGGCATGAACAAAAAAAATAATCGTTGTTATACATTTTTTGTCGTGTTTTGTTTTGCCAAATGAAAACTTTATTCTAACTTTGCTCCGTTTTTTTGAGAATAGTTTTTAGAATTTATAAGTAAAGATTAAAAAGTGTTTTTATGAGCTGTTTAACTTCATATTGTTACTGCGAAAATTTTGGGAATACCCGGGCAGGCGAGATATCGGAAAACTTTGGCACACGATTTGCAGTGTCGGCGGTAAAAGCGGCAAATAATGCCGCTATCAGCCTGATAATAAACCAATCAGGAACACACACACACACAGAGAGAGAGAGAGAGAGAGAGAGAGAGAGAGAGA
>JAIRLF010000226.1 GCA_031259655.1 Prevotellaceae bacterium | reverse complement strand
TTTCTCATTTTTGGCTTTTTTTCTCATCCGGAGAGAGATATTTTAACGTTTCGGTCATTTTTGGTCAAAAAAAATAATTGTTTGATTAGTAGCATTGTAAACGCATAAAACGGGGTTTTTAAAAAAAATTACACAATACATAACCAACTAATGAAAAAAAATTAATACCTTTGCCTGCCGATGTTGACATTGTTGACATCTATTTTATGTGTATAAATGAAAAAATGTTAGAAGTGTGTCGTATTTGAATATATTAAAAGAACGAACGTCCAAATATAATGAGCCCGACAAGATTAAAGCGGCGGGTGTGTATCCTTATTTTCGTCCGATTCAGTCGGAGCAGGATACCGAAGTGTATATTGATGGACGAAAGACATTAATGTTTGGTTCGAACAGCTATCTCGGGTTGACAAGTCATCCGAAAGTAAAAGAAGCAGCAATAGCCGCAGTCCGGAAATACGGTTCAGGGTGCGCCGGTTCGCGCTATTTGAACGGAACATTGGATATCCATATTGAATTGGAAGAAAAGTTAGCCGAATTTGTCGGCAAAGACGGAGCATTAGTGTACAGCACCGGTTTTCAGTCGAATTTAGGAGCCATTCCTACTGTCACCGGACGTAACGATTACATTATCCTTGACGAACTTGACCATGCCTCGATTATCGAAGGGGCTCGGCTTTCGTTTGCCAAGACCATGAAATTCCGTCACAACGACATGGAATCGCTCGAAAAAGTATTGCAACGATGCGAACCCGACGTCGTCAAACTGATTGTCGTCGACGGCATTTTCAGCATGGAAGGCGATATCGCCAATCTGCCTGAAATTGTTCGTCTGGCAAAAAAATACAACGCCAACATCATGGTTGACGACGCTCATTCGCTTGGAGTTATCGGCAAACAGGGGCGAGGCGTCGCTTCGCACTTCGATATGACCGACGATGTAGACATCATCATGGGCACATTCAGCAAATCGCTGGCTTCGATAGGCGGGTTTTTAGCTGCCGACAAATACACTATTAATTATATCAAACATACTTCCCGTTCGCTGATATTCAGCGCAAGCGCTACGCCTTCGGCTACCGCAAGCGCGCTTGCCGCGCTCGAAATCATCAAAACAGAGCCGTATTACATCGAGCAATTGTGGAAAAACACGGAATACAGTCTCAAAACCTTCCGCAGTTTGGGATTCGACATTG
The DNA here is from genome assembly GCA_031259655.1 of Prevotellaceae bacterium. Lineage (GTDB taxonomy): Bacteria > Bacteroidota > Bacteroidia > Bacteroidales > UBA932 > JAIRLF01. Next base: position 3,192 of record JAIRLF010000226.1, on the reverse strand, counting down.
CGCATTCGTGCACGCCAATCATCCCGATTATGATTCGCGACAACACCAAAACGTTCAAGATGTCGAAAATCCTGATGGAAGAAGGAGTATTTATCAATCCCGTAGTACAGCCTGCCGTACCGAACGATTCTACTTTGATTCGTTTTTCGTTAATGGCTACGCACTCACAAGAACAGATTGAATATGCTATAGATAAGATATATAAGGCTGCAAAAAAATTAGAAGTGATATAGAGAAACTTTTAGCTCTTAGTTCTTAGTTCTTAGTTCTTAGTTCTTAACTCTTAAAGATGTATGTTCAACGGAATATAATTTTAATAATTGTTGGCGTTGCGGTTATCTTGCTGATACGACTGTTTTTCCTGCAGGTAGTCGACAAATCGTATAAACTGACGGCGACAAACAATGCATTACGATACGACATTGAATATCCCGCACGAGGCATAATCTACGACCGCAACGGCAATATCCTGGTCGAAAATGTTACTACATACGACATTATGATAGTTCCGCGTGAATTTAAAGATGTAGATACTGCCGGGTTATGTTCCACATTTCAGCTGTCGAGAGACGAAATTAAACATATATTAAAAGGTATGGGACGAAATCGTGATTACAGAGCATTCACATTCCTTAAACAGGTTTCGCCCGGGCAATACGCCGTGTTTCGCGAAAGAGCCGACCGTTTCCATGGATTTTATTCCGTAGCGCGCACTGTGCGAAGATATCCGCGAAATATCGGCGGCAATGTGTTGGGATACATTCAAGAAGTCGACACTTCGGTTATTAATCGGAATCCTTACTACAAATCGGGCGATTATATCGGAGTAAGCGGCATCGAAGAATCGTATGAGAACGCTTTGAGAGGGAAAAAAGGAGTAAGCATATATTTGCGCGATTCGCGCAACAGAGTTGTAGAGCCATACGAAAACGGACAGCTTGATACGGCAGCCGTCCCCGGCAAAAACCTCGTCAGTTCGATTGACGGCAATTTGCAGGAGTACGCCCAAATGCTGATGCAGAACAAACTCGGTTCGATAGTCGCAATCGAACCGGAGACAGGCGAAATACTTGCTCTGGTATCGTCGCCGACGTTTAATCCCGACGTGCTATCGGGCGCAAGCCGGCAACGAAATTACGCCAAATTAGCTTCCACTCCGACAAAGCCGATGTTCAACAGAGCGATAATGTCGCCGCAACCCCCCGGTTCGACCTTCAAACTCGTGAACGGGCTGATAGGTCTGGACGAAGGAACGCTGACGCCTAACACAACATGCCACTGCGGAGGGCATTATCCTTACGGAAAGGGAGTTGGCTGTCACGGGCATATCTCTCCCGTAAATTTCCGGCAGTCTATAATGGTCTCCTGTAATGCGTACTATTGTTACGCATTCCGTAATATTCTGGAAAACAAAAAGTATCCTTCGATTGATGAGGCATTAACCGCATGGAGAGAAAAAGTCATGCGGTTCGGATTTGCTCAACAATTGGGTATCGACCTCCCGAACGAAAAAGCAGGTATAGTAGCATCGAAAAACCTGTACAACAGATATTACGGCATCGGACGATGGAACCCGTTAAGCATAATTTCTCTGGCAATCGGGCAAGGCGAAATCGGCGTAACAACTCTGCAACTTGCTAATATGGCGACAATAATCGCTAATAAAGGGTTCTACTATATCCCTCATATCGTCAAATCGATAGGCGATAACGAACAAATCGCTCCCGAATATTACGAAAAACAATATTGCGGCATCGACGAACATCATTTCGAACATACAATCGAAGGAATGCATTTGGCGACAACGGGAATGGGCGGGACAGCATGGCGAGCGCGAATCCCCGATATTGAAGTATGCGGGAAAACAGGAACATCGCAAAATCCTCACGGAAAAGACCATTCTGTGTTTGTGTGCTTTGCTCCCAAGCAAAATCCCAAAATCGCCGTAGCCGTCCTTGTAGAAAATTCGGGAGCGGGAGGAAGTTTTTCCGCGCCGATTGCCTCGCTCATACTGGAAAAGTACCTGAAAGGCAAAGTGCTCCGCACCGATGTCGAACAGTGGATACTGAATATAAACCTTTTAGCAAACAATTCCGGTACATAGATGCGCGACAGAATAGAATTTCGACCCCCCGACCTGTTGATTGTGCTGATATATTTGGCATTGGTAACATTCGGCTGGATAAATATATACTCCACACAAAGCGACGCTTCGGAGATATTTGATTTCTCGAAAAAGCATGGAATGCAGTTTTTATGGGCGGTTATTTCCATCTTGACGGCAATCGTTGTGATGATTATCAACAAACGGTTTTATCCGATTTTTGCATATCATATATATGTTATCGCGCTGTTGTTATTGGTATTAACATTACTAATCGGGATAGAGGTAAAAAGTTCGAAATCGTGGTTAGACATTGGTTTTATTCGTATCCAACCTTCGGAAATCGCAAAACTTGCGACTTCGCTGGTTCTTGCACGTGTGTTGAGCCAATACGGTTTCAAACTCAACACTTTGGTCAACTGGCTTAAAACCATTGTAGTAATCGCCATACCGATGGGTCTTATCCTTCTGCAAAAAGACTGGGGCTCGGCTTTGGTATTTGTCTCGTTCGTTTTTGTCCTTTACCGGCAGGGACTGTCCGGTTGGGCGTTGACTTTCATGGCGTTTACAATAGCTTTGTTTATATTTTCGCTGCTGTTTCCGCTGATATGGATTATTTCGGGTATTACGCTCATAACAGTTATAGTTTTATGGGTTACATACAGGGATAAAAAATTGTTTATCAGAATGATGATTTGGGCTGCCGCAACATTTGCGGCAGGGATAATCTACAAATACGCTTCCGGCAGTGATGTTGAATACGACAAATTCATTATGCTGTCGATGCTTGTAACTATCATTGTCGTTACCGTATATCTTTTTCTTTGGAGTAAACGCATCAAATGGACTGCCGTGATATTTTTCCTGTGTTCGACATTGTTGGTCTATTCGGTTGATTATGTGTACGACAATGTCATGAAACCTCATCATCGTAACCGAATCGAAGATATGCTCGGTATCAAAGAAGACATCAAAGATGCAGGCTATAACACTTATCAGTCGAAAGTTGCAATCGGGTCGGGAGGTTTTCTGGGAAAAGGTTTTTTGCAGGGTACGCAAACCAAACTTAATTTCGTCCCCGAACAAAG
>JAIRLF010000159.1 GCA_031259655.1 Prevotellaceae bacterium | reverse complement strand
TATCTTTGCGACAAAATTAATTAAGTAAGATACATGGATACAAAGAAATTAATAGCGCATAATCTGTTAAAAATAAATGCAATAAAGATTAGTCCGGCAAATCCGTTCACTTGGGCTTCGGGTTTGAAAGCTCCCATATACTGCGATAACCGCAAATCGTTATTTCATCACGAGATACGTACGATTATCCGAGATGCATACGTTGAGACAGTTCGCGAACATTTTCCCGAAGTTGAAGTCATAGCGGGAGTAGCCACCGGCGCTATTGCTCAGGGAGTTTTAGTTGCCGACAAAATGAGTTTACCGTTCATTTATGTTCGGGAAAAACCGAAAGAACACGGTCTGAAAAAGATTATCGAAGGCGATTCGCCAAAAGGTAAAAACGTGGCGGTTATAGAAGACCTCATCTCGACAGGCGGCAGTAGCTTGAAAGTAGTGAATGAGTTACGTAAGGAAGGCGCCGAAGTGTTGGGCATGGTGGCAATTTTCACATACGAGTTTGACGCGGCAATCAAAAATTTCGAAGAAAACAGTTGTAAACTTGTTACGCTGTCCGATTTCACGACATTGATTGAACAGGCAGTAGAAGACGGACTTATCCAAAAATCCGACCTTTCCGTTTTACGGAAATGGCACGATGCGCCGGATAAGTTTTTTGTATAATCTTGAACAAAAGTAATATTCAAAAAAATGGCAAAAGAAACGAAAGATATTCTGCGGTTACCGGCTGAATCGCTCTACGACAACGAGTTGGAAGCCCTCAAAGTCGAAGACAAGAAGGAAGAAAAGCCGTCGGGATGGCAATTGTCGCCAAAAGCAGTCTTGAAATTCATTGTCGGCGGCAAATCGGGCAAAGTCGATATTTCTCCCAAATATATCGGTCATAACAGACTTGTAGAGATTGCAATAGCAACACTGCTCACCGACCGTTCGCTGCTATTGATAGGAGAACCCGGCACAGCAAAATCCTGGTTGTCCGAAAACCTTTCGGCGGCAATATGCGGCGATTCGTCGAAAGTGATTCAGGGTACAGCCGGCACAAGCGAAGAACATATTCGCTATTCGTGGAACTACGCGATGCTTTTAGCAAACGGACCCTCGAACGAAGCTTTAATTAAAAGCCCGATATACAGAGCGATGGAGACAGGTTCGATTGCGCGGTTCGAAGAAATTTCGCGTTGCGCCTCGGAAGTGCAGGACGCTCTGATTTCCATAATGTCCGAAAAGACAATTGCTATTCCGGAATTGAGCATTGAAATCCCGGCTACGAGAGGTTTTTCCATTATCGCAACCGCAAATACCCGCGACAGAGGCGTAAACGACATGTCTTCGGCTTTGAAACGGAGATTCAACATCATTGTACTCCCGTCCCCCGCCGATTTGAAAACGGAAGTATCAATTGTGTCCAAGCGAGTTAGAGAAATTTCGACGAACTATAAACTGAAAGCGGCGCTGCCTTCCGGCGAGTCTATTGAAAAGATAGTCACTGTGTTCCGCGAACTAAGGCGTGGCGCTACTTTGGACGATAAACAGAAGCTGAAATCGCCAAGCGGAGTAATTTCGACCGCCGAAGCCATTTCGTTGATAACAAACAGCATGGCTTTGGCGGCAAGTTTTGGCGACGGCAACGTTTCCGACGAAGATTTAGCCGCCGGATTGCAGGGAGCCGTTGTCAAAGACGAAGATAAGGATAAAATCGTCTGGAAAGAGTATTTGGAAAACGTCATGAAAAAAAGAGGAGTTGCGTGGAGAGGTCTCTACAATACTTGTTCGGACATCAATCAAATATAATTCCGATTTAATGATGGAACGATAAAAACAACAAATAGTTATGTCTAAAACAACGGATTTTTTTGTTAAGATTTTTTTATTTGTTACACATGATATTTGGCATCTGAATATCGATGTGTTAAGTAAACGAAAAGCCTTTTGGGTAAGACAGTTAAAAGTCATACTCATAACTGTCAGGGAATTTAACAACGGCAAAGTGAATTTACAAGCTTCGTCTCTTTCGTTTTATTTGCTTATGTCTATTGTTCCGATAGTTGCAATTGTGTTTGCCGTGTCGTCGGGATTTGGCATCGAATACTATTTAAGAGAGTGGCTAACAGAAACTTTCCCCGACCAACACGAAGTTGTGAACAAAATGCTGTCGCTTGCCGAATCGGCGCTCAAAGATGCGCGCGGCAGCTGGATTACAGGGGTCGGAATCGGCGTTTTACTGTGGTCTTCGTTGAGCATGTTCGTCAGGATAGAAGAAGCGTTGAACTCCATTTGGCAGGCAAAACGTCATCGTTCGTGGGCGCGCCGTTTTTCGGATTATCTGTCTATCATGCTGATAGCTCCGGTTCTTCTGATTTTGTCCAACAGTATAACAGTCTCTTTTCGATTCTATCTTGATGCGGTGGTAGAACAGATTCCTTTTCTTGGGACAATCAAGCCGCTAATATTCAATTTCTTGCCGGTTTTGCTTATCTGGATAATCTTCACCCTGCTTTATGTTGTGATGCCGAATGTCAAAGTGCGTTTTGTTCCCGCACTTATAGCCGCTATAATTGCCGGCACCGTATTCTATTGTATAGAACAGGTTTACATCTATTCGCAGGTAAGCATATCGAAATATAATGCGATATATGGAAGTTTGGCAGCCATACCTTTGTTTCTGTTGTGCGCCCGAATAGGTTGGCAGATAGTTCTTTTCGGGGCGGAACTTTCGTTTGCCTATCAAAATATCGACAGTTACGAAGACGAAATCATGGAGCAGGAAAACATTAATCATCTCAATTTCACGACACTCTCTATATATGTGCTGAAAAATATAACGGATATTTTCAAAGCGGGAGACCCGCCCAAACTTGTGTCCCGACTGTCGGAAGAATTAGGACTGTCGATAAGGTCGCTGAATGTGATAATCAAAGCGTTAATAAAGTGCGGGCTGATTTTGGAAGTGAACACCGCCCACAAAGATGATGCATACGTCCCGGCTATGGATATCAATAGGATAACCCTGAAATTGGTCTTGAAAAAATTAGAAAATCTGGGCGGAAATATCACTCTGGAAAAATCGCATATCGATTTGGAACGGATTTCAAATATAGTCGAAAACATTTACGACCATGCGGATAAAGAGATAGCCGAACTTAAAATAATTGATATTTAATTTAGTATGTTCAAAAAAGTTTTTATTGTGTTTATTTTGGCTGTATCAGCGGTTTCCTGTTCAAGGCAAAGAATCATTCCCGAAAATGTTTTGTCTGAGATAATTTACAAAATGTATATCACCGACGCCGTGCTGTTAACTCACGAATCGTCGATTTTGCGGTACAAAGATTCGTTGAAAATATACGAGCCCATAATCGAAAAATACGGATACAGTTTCGACGATTTACGCAGGACGTTTCTGAAATATACCGCCTCAGACGGAAAACTGCAATCGGTTCTCAAAAAGGTTCTTAAACGAATCGAAGACGAAAAAAACATCTATAAGGAACCTGCACGAATCGAAAAACTGTCCGAAAACATGAATGTAGGAACTGATTCCGTTTCAATACTTTCGAGAACCGTAAACAGGCAAAATATCGAAGTGAGATTGAGTGAAAAAGGAGTTTACGATATTTCGGCAAGTTATTTTTTCTACAAAAACGACAGCACAAAAAATCCCAAAATGGCGGTCTGGTTAGAATCGGCGATGCACAAAGATTCGGTGATGGAAAAACAGGAAATCTGTTTGGTGAAAGACACCGTTTTCACCGATTATTCGGCGCGCGTGAAGTTTAATGACCCGAAATTTAATATATTGAAAATTTATTGGCTGGATTGCGAACAGAAACCCGATTTGGCGAAATCGGAAAAGCCCGCAAAGACTGCAAACACCCGGATTACTAATCCAAAGAAAAAACCGAACCTCAAAATCAAACCGGATACTACAACCCGGCAGCATCTTATAATTAGAAGAAAATCCGTCAAATACAATTTCGAAGAATCGGATACCACCAGACTGAACGACGAGTTTGTGGGACCTCTCCTGCCTTCCGGATTTGACAACAAAGACAGCGTAACGGATTCTGTTACAAATGTTATCGACACTCCGAAACAAATTATAGCAATTAAAAGAAAAGATTCAATAAATCATGGAAATCAGCAATAACCCCTACTACTACAAAAAACCTTTATTAAAAGGTTGGATTAGAGCATTATTAATCATAATACCGTTTTTTATATTCACAGGAGTTTTCCAAATAATCGGATATATTCTACTGGGACTGAATCTACGTGCCAAACCTTCGTTTGGTGAAACAACCATAATACAGGGTATTAGTACTGTCGGAACTCTGCTTCTCGTTTTTATTTTCACCCGCTATCTCGACAGAACAACTTTCAAAAGTATTGGTTTTCAACAAAAAAAATATATAACCGAGATATTATTTGGAATTGTTACAGGTTTGGCCATAATGGTATCCGGCTTTTACATCTTATTTGTTTTGGACGAGATAAAAGTAACAGGCATAGATTTCAACCTTCCTAACTTGTTGATAAGCATTATCCTTTTTGCGTTTGTAGCGATTAACGAAGAAATATTAATGAGGGGCTATATCTTGAATAATTTCCTTCAATCGATGAATAAATATCTGGCTCTTGTACTCAGTTCGCTTATATTCTCGATTTTACACTTATTGAACCCGAATTTCGATTTGGTGAGTTTTATAAGCATCCTGTTAGCAGGAATACTGCTTGGAATTTCGTATATTTACACAAAAAGTCTGTGGTTTCCTATTGTTCTTCATTTCAGTTGGAACTTTTTTCAAGGAACGATTTTCGGGTTCAAGGTAAGCGGTAAATCAATATATTCTGTTATTAATCAAGAACCTGTAGGAAATAATATACTGAATGGAGGCGAATTTGGCTTCGAAGGCTCAATTCTTTCCCAAATATTTATTGTAATCGCAATTTTGCTGATATGGTGGTTTATGAGAAAATCGAAAGTTTAAAGAGTCTCAATGTTTCTTACTTTATCATATAATTCCATTATTTTCATGTGATTTTGTTAATTAATATGAAATAATTGTATTGTTGGAACAAAACATGCTATATTTGCATTTGATTGAATGAATTGGAATTTGATAAGAGTAAAAAACATATTGGCTATAGCGTTTATTTTATGCGCTTTTGGGGCAAACGCTCAGATTTGGTGGGAAAAACAGACGCCGCATCTCTCGATTTGGGAATATCCTCGTTCTAACTCGATGAATTTGCTCGACAGGGAATATTCGCGTAATATTCACTTCGGTTTTGCATTGGGACTGAATGCGTTCGATTTTTCGCAGATACGAAATTCGAATAACACCGTTTATATTCCGGGACAGGGAAACGTCGTTCTTTATGCCGATTTGATTCATATTAAACCGGGGTTCAGCATAAACGGAATTGCCGATTACCGTTTAGTAACAAATCTTGACATCCGTTTTATTCCGGGTATTTTCTTCGGACAAAGACAGTTAGACTTCTATCGCAACGATACGAAAGGGCTTGTCAAATCTATGCCGATTACCTCTAACTATCTCGAATTTCCGGTTGTTATAAAATACAGCGCAGACAGATACACCAATTTCAGACCATACCTGTTAACGGGACTAAACACAAGAATCAACCTTAGCAGTACAATAAACATGGATTCGGAACGTTATGTCGCAATGCGAAAACTCGAACCATTCGCCGAAATAGGATTTGGCTTCGACTATTATTTTGATTATTTCCGTATGGGCTTGGAATTTAAACTCTCTACCGGATTAATCAATTGTTTAGACAAGACGGAAGCCGTAGGTTATGAATATTATAGAAAATCGTTGAAATCAATACATTCCAATACAATAGGATTTACAATTAGTTTTGAATTATAAAAATGTAACGACATGTTTGCAAATGATAAAAATATATTGATAGTTATACCGGCAAGATATGATTCTTCGCGTCTGCCCGGCAAACCTTTGCTGAAAATAAAAGGGATAGAGATGATTAAACGGGTTGCTTCTATCGCCTCGTATATGTGCGATAATAATGCGGATTGCACATACATCGTTGCTACCGACGATGATAGAATAATAAATTTCTGCGTAGACAATAATATCAATGCAACTCTAACATCGAAAGATTGCCGGAACGGAACGGAACGATGCCGAGATGTAGTTGAACGGCTGAAACTTAATCCGAAACTTGTAATTAACTTGCAGGGCGACAATCCTCTTTGCCCTCCATGGGTTATACAGGATATTATCGACGCATGGAAAAAGATTGATGCAGACGTATATACGCCCTGCGTCCGTCTCAATTGGGACGAATACGACAGGCTGATTGAAGCAAAAAAGAAAACGCCTTTTTCCGGAACAACTGTCATTGAGGACAAAAACGGATTTGCGCTTGCTTTCTCGAAGAACGTAATTCCCGCAATCCGTAAACCCGAACAAGCCCGTCAAATCCTGAAAACCAGTCCGGTTATTCGTCATATCGGGCTATATGCATACACTTGTAAAACTTTGAAGGAATATAAATGCAACGAAGAATCGCTATACGAAAAAAACTGCATTGAGGGTCTCGAACAAATGCGTTTTCTATATAATGGCTATAAAATCAAACTCGTAAGCGTCGATTACAGAAACAGAGAAACAGCAAGCGGAGTGGATTCTATAGAAGATATCCGGCGTGTCGAAGAAATTATCGAAAAATATGGAGAATTTGAGCAAAATTCTGTCTTTTGATACAGCTTCCAAGGTAGTGTCGATGTCTTTTTTTAAAGTGTAAAATTTTTTCACGAATGAGCCGTAAATTTCCATCAAGTGAGCCGTAAATTTCCATCAGGTGAGAAAAAAATTTCCATCAGGTGAGCCATAAATTTCCATCAGGTGAGAAAAAAATTTCCATCAGGTGAGCCGTAAATTTCTATCAGGTGAGAAAAAAATTTCCATCAGGTGGGAAAAAAGAGTATTGAAAATTAAATTAATTAATTAATTAGTGTCTGCCCAAAAACTGTTATATCAACTGAAAATTATTGAAACAAAACAAGTTTTAAAAACTTGTTTTGTTCGAATATGGTGCAATTTGATTATCGCATTATTGGGTAGCAGATGACGCCGAAGGCGTCGTAAATCAGATGTTTTTATCGGACTGTGTGTGGAATGTCGAAAATTTCATGTACATTTGCATTCACAAAAGTGTAAAAAGATGAGTACAAAACATCTCATAATCAATGGCGATAGCCGTCACATGAGCGAACTTAAAGACAAATCCGTTCATTTGATAATCACTTCACCGCCTTATTGGCAACTGAAAGATTATGGCGACGAAAACCAAATCGGGTTTAACGACAGTTACGAAAGCTATATCAATAATCTGAATTTGGTATGGGCAGAATGTTTCCGCGTGTTGCACGACGGTTGCCGTCTGTGCGTGAATATTGGCGACCAGTTTGCACGTTCCGTTTATTATGGACGGTATAAAGTTATCCCGATTCATTCCGAAATCATAAAATTTTGCGAAACAGTAGGGTTCGATTTTATGGGACAAATCATTTGGCAAAAGGCAACCACGATGAACACCACCGGCGGCGGAGCGGTTATGGGTAGTTTCCCGCATCCTCGCAACGGCATTGTGAAATTAGATTTTGAATATATTTTACTGTTCAAAAAGCA
>JAIRLF010000242.1 GCA_031259655.1 Prevotellaceae bacterium | reverse complement strand
TTGCATATAAAACTCCAATACACTGGTGGATATTCGCCGCAGGCGGCATACTGATATTCATTATCACGGCATTAACCGTAAGCTGGCAAAGCTATAAAGCGGCTGCGGCTAACCCTGTCGATGGTATAAAGGCTGATTGAGGGCGCAGCCCGAAGCTCGTCATTGAGAGGCACGAAGCAACCAGAAGTCGTTGATAATAATCTGGATTGCTTCGTCGCTACGCTCCTCGCAATGATGAAAAAGACGGGTTTGCGACAATTTGAAATAGGACCCTATGGAAGGTGAAAATTTTGTTTTGTTGCGCAATTTATGCCACCCTACCCTACCCTACCCTACCCTACCGGCATATACGCCCCTGTCGTACGCAAAAAAAAATTGTGGACTCCTGCATTTTCAACATAAAAACACAGGAGAACCACAAAGTCATTAAATTTTTAACACTAATAATTAAATTACATCTAAAATATGATTATTTAATTTTATAAACTCCGGTATCATAGATACCTTCGCCTATTCCGACAATTTTCAATCCCACACGGGCATACAGGGCTTTTTGTTCGGCGATATCGTTTGCGACATCCAATTGCAGCGTTACGCGACCGGGTGTTACGTCCGGGACGCGAACCCAGTTAACATGAGTTCCGTCGCCAAAATCGACGAATTGCGTTTTATTGACCATAAGCGCGACATATTCAATTGCTCTGTCTGCGGTAACGCCGGTTATATCGAACGACGCGTTCAGAATATTGCCTGTTATCGAATAGTCGATATTGCTCAAAGTATAATACGGGGTTACCTCGTAATCTTTTTGAGTATTGCCGTTGACCGTAACGATTACGGTATCCTGCGCGCTTACCCAGGGTCCTGTTCCGTTAACAGCGACCAGCTTGTAGACGCCGTCGAACAGTATCGACGAATATGAGCCGTCTTGGGTAACATACACGTTGATGGCGGTACTCAGTTCGTAGCCGTCCTGCCAAAACTGCAGTCGTACCGCTCCGTTCGAGCCTCTTACGCCAATAGCCTGCCCGTTGTATACCACTTTTCCGGAGAAATGCGATTCCGGTCTGTCGTAATTATCTTTTCCGCAAGATGTTGCTGCAACAATCAATACTGCGGTTAAACACGTTTTTAGCAATGTTTTCATATTCTTTTTCTCTAATTTAAAAAGTTATTGATACGGATTTCTGACAAGTTTGGGATTTTTGTCTATCCATCCCTGGTCGATGAAATTATAATAGTTTCGATACTCGAATTTACGCGGATAAGTTGAAGTCCATGTTGACCTTAATTTATCGAACACCCATTTACCGTTTTGCGGGTGCGAGGGGTCTTTGATTCGGAATGGGAAAAGCGCATAATGCGTAGCGTCGTATGTTTCGGAATCGCCGTCCCACAGGTTGTGCGCAATACGCAGACGTCTCAAGTCCCACCAGCGATGATTTTCGTAAGCAAACTCGACTCGTCGTTCCCGGACAATATCGTCGAGAGTCACGGCGTTTAGATGCTGAATCCCTGCACGGTCGCGGATTTGGTTGATATATCCGCAGACTTCCTGTTGGGGTTTGCCGAGTTCGAGAGCGGCTTCGGCGGCAATCATCAGCGTTTCGGCGTAACGCATGCGCACAAACCACATTTCGCTGCCGCGTCCGCGCGTCGAAGCGTCGCGGTTGTAATCAACAAATTTACGGATATTGAACCCCGAATTGTTGATATACTGGTCGCTGCTCTTTGTCGGACCATTATCCGCCGTGACGAGGTCGCCATCGTCGTCGACAGCGCTTCCCTTGAGAATATCGCCCGTTCGTTCCTTCCATTCGCCGTCTGCCAAATACTTTTGACCGGACTGATATATCATCGGTATACCGTTGAAATCCGAACCCGGATAGACAACCGTCCCATACAGACGGGCATCCTTATCGGCGAAAATATCCTCGGGTTTATCGTAATAGATATAATCCGAGTTATCGGCGGTACGCGTGAGTAAAGCTCCGTCGCGATTCGTTTTATACTCAAAAGCCTCGACAATATTCAAGGTCGGAGTGAATATATTGGCGTCGATATCGCCGCGCACCGAAGTAGCAATTGCATTGTTGGTAAACCCTGTAGTGTTTCCGGGGTAGTAATAGTCGCGCGCCCAGATAACCTCGTAACTGCTTTTGTTGCAGACAGCCTCGTAGAAATTAGCTCCCTTGTCGGGATTATCGGTATAAAGACGGTATTTTCCCCCGTCGATAATTTCCTTACAGGTATTATAAGCTGTTTCGTAATATCCGGCGGCAAGATTAGCAGGAATACCTACCTCTCCGCCCTCAGTTTTCACGTCCGGAGTGAGATAGTTGTATCGAGCAATCGATGCTGCGTAAAGCGCCGAGCGAGCTTTGAGCGTCAGGGCAGCCCATTTGTTCGCTCTCGCAGCATTCTTTGTCGGCTCCGAAGGAAGCATGTTCGCGACATCTGTACATTCGCCAATCACATAATCGTATAACTCCGCTTCGGTCGAGCGCGGAAACTGTAAAGCAGTGATGTCCATCCCTGCGGAATACGAGAACACTTCGTCGCCAACAATCGGCATCCCGCCCATGCAACGGCACATGTTGAAATATGTCCATGCGCGAATAAAGCGGGCTTCGCCTTCGATTTGGTCGCGATAAGCAGGGTCGAGCCCCGCCGCCGCCTCGGATTTGATGCCTTTCAAGAATTGATTGAGATTACGGATTAACGTGTAATCATAAACTCGCCACAAATCGTTACCGAAATCCTGACGGTTATCCGGTCCGCCGCTCGATATGCAAGCCTCGTCCAGTATAACGAAATCGCCGCCGCGTTCGAGGCTTTGTCCCCAGTCGATTCTCCCGTAATAATTAGCCAAAACCGAAGTAATCATGTTTTGGTCGGCGAACACCTGTTCGTCGCTAAACAGCGATTCCGATTCACGGTCGAGGAACCCCGAACAGTTTGTCGTAAGAAAAACGGACGATACCGTTATTATTATTATCAATAAAATATTTATTCTTTTCATCTTGTTTAAAATTTAGAAAGTGATACTTATGCCTGTGTTAATTATTCTATTCGTGGAATACTGGACGCCCGAACCGCTCGTCACTTCGGGGTCGAGTTCCAAGTCTCCCAGATTGTCGATGCTGAACAGGTTTTGCATTTGAGTATATATCCTCAACTTGTAGATGCCGATTTTCGATATCCATTTTTGAGGGAAAGTATATCCGAGTTCCAGATTACGCAGTTTGATGTAGCTGACGTTTATCGTCCAGAAATCGCTTTTCCAGTAGTTGCTGTGCCCGCCGTTACCTTCGATTATTGTCGGATATTTATTGGGAATCAGCGTGCTGTTCGCATCTGTCGGGTCCGACAGTCTCCATTGGTTATCGAAGTAATATTGAGGCTGATTACCTCCGTCATGGAAAGGATTTCGCGCTTCCCAGTCGGGTGTATACGAAGCAAAGGCTGCGCCCGTGAAATCGACGGCAAAATCGATGTTCTTCCATTCGGCTCCGAGCGTAACAGCAAAGTTCAGATAAGGCAATCCGCCTTCGCGATAAGCCAGAGGACGTTCGTCGAGACCGTCGATGCGTTTATCTCCATTCACGTCTTCGTATTTGATATCGCCCGGACGCAGAGTTCGGTTGCCCTGACGGTCGTTATCCACATCGTATGTGGCGATTTCTTCCCAGGACTGGAATTGCCCGATAGCATGCAGCCCCCAGTTCAGGTAAGCAATACGTTCGGTAAGCGAATTACGGTAATAATCCCATGAATTTCCGTGTCGCGGTTTATACCTGTACCAGTCGAGTTGTCGCGCAAAAGTCCAGTTTCCGCCAAGGGTGTAATGAACGTCTCCGATTTTGTCTTTCCATGTGAGCATACCGTCGAAACCGGTGTGCACATTCGACTCCAAATTTTCGCTTGGCAATCCGAACCCGACTTCGTTAGGAATCAGCACATCGTAACGGGCGGCAGGTAATCCGCCGAGTAATCGGTAGAAATAGTCGACCGAGCCTGTCAAACGTCCGTTGAACAGTCCGAAATCGAATCCTGTGTTGAAAATCTTTGCTTCTAACCACGAGAGAGTAGTAACGGGTAAGCCTCTCGGCTGTGTGCCTGTCACATAAGCGCCGTCAATCGTCGAACCTCCGCTGTTGTAATTGTATCCGGGCATATAATCGAACGCACTGTAGCCGCTCACATTATCGTCGCCAACAATTCCATAGGAGACCCGCAGTTTGAAATCGTTCACTATCTTGCCTAAATTCGAATTTTCCCAGAATTTTTCAGACGAAATACGCCATCCGACCAGAGCCGAAGGGAAGAACCCCCAGCGATGATTGGGCGGAAATTTCCACGAACCGTCGTAACGCGCTTGTAACTCTAACAAATAGCGTTGGTCGTAGTCGTAATTGATACGTCCCGCATATCCAAGTCGAGCTTCGGTGCGCAGTCCGTCGTCGCGGAACTCCATCAATGTCTGAAAATATATTAAACTCAAAGAGTTTGAAGCCGGGCGGTCGTGTAACCAGAAGCCGGGCGTGTCGCGGGCAAGGCTTTCGGCAGCCAGCACAGCGTTCAAATTGTGTAAACCAAATTGCTTGTCGTAAGTAAGTTGAAACTGCGCAGTTGTTTCTTCCACCATACGGACGTCGCGCTCGCGCCATGGATTATCCATGCTGAACACTACCGGATATGTGTCGCTGGCTTCGTCGTATCTGTAAAGCTTGTAAGTATATTCCTGATTATCCATCAACCGTTGCGCCAGATAATACCCGAACAGGGCTTTTGCTTTCAGACCGGCGACGATGTCGTATTCGAGATTGAAATTCAGTTGCCCGACTCTCCATGTATTGGTACATCGTCCCGACAAATCGTAGTTAAGCATGCCGAAATTAACCTCGGTATTTCCCGATGTCTGCGCCGGATAGTCAGGATTGTCGTTAGCAAAGGGGCGCGCCGTCGGCAAGTTTCTGTATACGGCAAACAGCCCCTGCCAGATATCATCGCCTCCGGGAACGCCGGGTTGTTCGCGCTTTTCGATGCGACCGTTAAGCCCCGCTCCGATTTTCAGTTTCTTCGCTACGGTAGATTCGATATTCATCTGCACATTCGTACGGGAAAAACCTCCGTAGTTCAACATCACATCCGATTGTTCGATACGGCTGACGGCAAAATAGTAGTTGATATTTTGGGAACCTCCGTAGGCGTTGGCGCTGACGTACCATTGCGGCGCGGTGTTGATAATGTATTCGTACCAGTCGAAAGGACGGTATCCTTTTTCGACGCCCTGTTCCCATTTCTTCAAATCCTCCATCGTATAACGCGGATTTGTAACCCCTTTGATAGCGTCCGACTGCATATAGTTGCGAATGTAGGTCGGCGCGTCAGCCGGTCGAGGAAATTTGAACAGCGACTGCCAACCGTAATACGTATTAAGATTGACGTTCGTCCCACTCTCGCGTTTACCTTTTTTAGTGGAAACGACGACTACTCCGTTTGCCGCCCGCACTCCGTAAATAGACGCCGAGGCATCTTTCAGAATGGAAATGGATTCGATGTCATTGAAGTCGATGTTATTGAACTGTCCTTCATCTTTCTGAATACCGTCGATGACATACAGCGGAGCGCCCATGTTACGGATACTGATGCTTGTACTTGCTCCGGGACGTCCGTCTGCCATACGGCTGTTGACGCCGGCAAGTTTTCCGACCAAAGCTCCGGAGGTCGTTGTCGCTACCGAACGTGAAATGTCTTCGGCGGTAGTAAAAGCAATAGCTCCCGTTACCGTCGCTCTCCGTTGCACTCCGTATCCCACAACTATAGCTTCGTTCAAAGACTGCATCTCCTCCTTCAAAACGACGTCGATGAGCGTACGGCTACCTGTAACTACTTCCCGTACAATGTATCCTACATACGAATATACCAACACTGCGCCGGCGTCGGAAATCGTAACGGAATACTTTCCTTCGTCGTCGCTTACTGCTCCGACACTCGTACCCTTGACAAAAACGCTTACTCCCGATAGCGGTTTCCCGTCTTTATTGCTGACGGTTCCGCTAACAGCGACCGTCTGAGCATTCATCGACAGGCTCAACAGTCCCGCCACAAGGCATAATATGCCTAATCTCACTTTGTGACAGATATCCTTTGATATCTTTTTCGATTGTTCTTTCATCTGTGAACTATAAAAAATTGTTATTGAATAATAAAAATAAGGAAGACAAGCGAACGCGCTGTTCTCTCTTGCCGGAGTCGTTCCGTTTTATCAACAAATTGTTCTGCATGATATGATATTTCCGCCATCTTTCATATCGAAAACGACGAAATGAAATGCAATGATTTATGCTTTTGTGTCTTACAATCTCCACTCTCTAAATAATAAAGTAATAACTCTCTTGTCCATAAACGGAAAAAAGTGTATATTGTTCGTGAATTTGCTCCGGTTATTAACGTACGTCTCTCTAAACAAGCCTTATTATTAAAACTTTAGTTCGACATAGTCAATAACCCCGAACAAGCGCAGTGAGGGGATTACGCAAATCCCCCCTCTATCCCCGTATAAGAGGGGGAAATACTTCCCCAAAGTTATTTTTTGAGGGCTGCGCCTCTGGTGATGGAGGACTTAGTTTTCAATCGGCAAATCTATTTCCGTCGTATCCAACTTGAATAATGTTTGAACAGTATCGTTGTATACATTGGGAATCCGCCGCCGGCTGATGGTTTTGGATGATTCGTTGAGTATATCGTCTATACTTTTTCGTATTCCGTCGTGCAGTTGCTGTCGCAGATTGACGACTATCGGTTGTAACGACTTTTCTTTTACCGGCGTCAGTAGATTTTCGTATTTTCGCGAGGCAATGCGGTAATGTATATCGTCGGGATTTCCCCACAGATTCAGTCCGATTTTTATTAGCGGGACGGGCCATTTCAATATCGATATGTGGTATTGGAACGACATATCGAGGTTTTGCGTGCCTCCAATTGCCGCAATGTAACGGTCGATTGACAAAACGAAGGGGAATACGGATATCATTCCGTCGGCGAGCGACAAATCTACCGAGATACTGTCGATGATATTGCGTTTTTTATTCTTGAAATACAGTTTTTTGGCAATAGTCGAAAAGGTTTCGCCGTCGAGCAGCACCATGTTTTTACCATTGATGTAACACGATGCTGTGGTTTTTGGGATTATCAGGTTCGACAACGAATCTAACTCCGTCACAGCAATGATATTACATTCCACCAGTCCTTCGAACGAGCGCATCATTGGCGTCAGCGTGTCGAGCATCGGGATGGAGTTTATCAATTCTTTGAGTTGCACCCGTTCCATGTGAATATCCAAGCCGGTATATGCGCCTTTGGTTGTGGGCGCTCTATAGACCATCGAAAAGTCCGCATTGCCGATATCGGATTCGACTTTCAGTTTGGGTATCTGTATAGAACGGTTACGGACAATGATTTTCCCGTCTGCCTGTGCGATGTTCAGGCTGCTGTATTTCACTTTTTTCATTGACGCATCAAGTTCCATATCGATATTACGCGGCACGACAAACAGTCCGGACACGCTGTCTGTCGGTATTTGCACGTTATCGTTTAAGATAATGTTAGAAATCGAATCCTGCTGTTCATCCGTACTTGACGAATATACCGAGCCGGTAGCCAATGCCCTGATGATTTCGTTGCAATCCATAGAATCGATTTTCGTAAAAATATTTGCGTTTATCTGTCCGTTGTATAACAATGCTCTGCGTATTCCTTCGATTTCGCCGTTCAGCGTCATGCTTGCGGTTTCGGTTTGCAGGCGTGTATGTTTAATCGAAAGTTTATCGGAAGTAAACGTCGCCGACAGTTCGCTTAACTGAGTGCGCAAGGGGAAATACGGCGTCATCATACGGAAGTTTTTACTTGTAAACGAACCGGAAGCATCCCAATTCGAGAGAACTTGTTTCGTCGCGCCTTCTGCGAGTCGAAATTCTATGGCGGAAGTATTTCGGTTAGCGATAATCATCGAATCGATAATGTTTTTTCGGCGGAGCGAATCATCGGCAGTAAATTGTCTTGCACGTCGAGTTTCACGCGGATACAGTTTTAACGATAAGACGGCGCTGTCGACGCGTCCGGCGAAATCGGGCATACGTCCGCGAATGCTATCCAGCGAAATGCGCATTGTCCATTCCGGCAGCGAAGGGTTTTTGTCAAATGGAGCTGATTTTGTGAAAGCGACGATTTTCGTAGCGCGTATCCGCACAGAATCGGAGGTTCTCAATTGCAAGTTGTTCAGACGTGCAAATGCGGACATTTCTGCGATTGTTGCAGTATCTTTCGGTTCCGATGTCCGGAAATCGGCAGTCAATTTTCCGGCTCGAAGCGAAAGTTCGTCTTTCCATTTTAACTGTAGACTGTCGACATTTACATTTGCCCGCAACAGACTTGCGATTGAACGTCCGCGTATACTGTCGGTAACGTTACTGCCGAAACGGATTTTCGCCAGAGGCGCAAACAGGTCTATTCCCATGTCCGGATAATTGAATTTCACATTATCGACATCGACAGCGCCTGTGATATTGACTTTCCCCAAGTTGTAATTAAGGATATCGTCGATAAAAAACTTCCCTTCGATATCGGCGGCAACCGACCCGCCTGCCGCGATTTCGTTTTCGACAAAAAACAGTTGCCCCAACACATCGAAATCGACTTTGCTGTTGAGCTTTATATCTACAAAAGGCTTTGTCAATATATTTTGGAATACGCCCGACAAGTTCAGTTGTGTGAACGAATTTTGCAAGTAAATATTTTTTACGTTGACATACGAAGGACTGTTGTTCATCAAGTCGATTCCGGCATTGCAGTCGATTTCAATCTTTTGGATAACCGGCTTTTTGGATTGACGGTCTAATATTGCGCCGTCGTACAATTGAAACGACACAGCGCAGGCAGGATACAGATTTGCGCCGAGTTTGCCCTTGATATTACCCGAAAAATCAAGCGAGCCCGAAAAGTTGAACTCATCCATATTCAAAACGTGTTCTGGTATGGCGTTCATCAAATCGGCAAACGACGAGGCGTGCAGTTTGAATTCCAAATCGACGCCGGCATTGCTGTCAGCCGTGTCGCGCTGCACTGTCCCGTCAAGGTCAAAATCCACAAATCCAATCGACAGAGTGGACTTTTCGATGTCGAAACGCTGATACGATTTGTCGCTCGACAGATGCGTTGCGAGAGTGAACGGGAGTTTCGAGGTATAGGATTTGTCTTCGTATAAAGTTGTGAGGGCTTGGACTTCTAACGACAAATATACGTCTGTCGGCTCGCCTCGGGCTCTCAATTGCATACTGTCGGTGGCGATAAACAGCGACTGTTTACGGTCGTCGTAAACAATATCGGCATCGGTAATACGTATTCTTTTAACCTTTATTTCGGGCAGTTGCGCCGTCGAATCGTCGATGGAATCGCCCTGGGGAAGAATATCCCAATTGTTTTTCCCTTCGGGATTTACATACAGATACACAACAGGATGCTCCAATCGGGCATAGTTGATTATTAAGCGGTTTTCCTTATACAAAACCAAAGGATTGAACGAAACCGAGCAATCGTCGAACTTCAGCAAAGTGTCTTTAGGGCAAGCAAAAACACTGTCGTTCGGGATGATAACGCTCCCGTTTCGTAAACGAATACCGAAATTCGGAAAGGTGCTGTAAAATGTCAATTCCACCGATTCGCAATCCAAATGCGCATTCATGTAATCGTTGGCATATTTCATCACAATCGGGGTTATACGTTCGGGAGTGAACACTAAGTATATAATTACGCCGGCAGAGAGCAGTAAAAAAACAATCAGCGAAACGACTGTCCATACAATATACTTGATGACTCTGCGTATTTTACTTTTTTTCAATGTCGAAGAATTTTTTTTAATATCCATTACCGCAACTTTAAATTTTACGCGGCAAAGATAATATGAAATTTTCATTCTCAAAAAGTCTTCCGTTTTGGAGAACGCGAAACGTCCTGAAAGAACATTAAAGTCGTTGTCTCCGTATCAGATATCGAATCTCAGATTTCCTGACCCCAGCATCATAAAACAATAAAAGACAAGAACATAAATAAAAGGAATAAGGAAATCTGAACATAAGACAATAGTAAAAGACAGGGGGAAAACTGTATTTTTAGTCTTCCCCCTCTTATTTCTAAAATATGTATATGATAATCAATTTTCAATTTTCAACTCGTTCTGTTGCAGTTTCACCGGACCGAGCAAGCCCGCCGGATACAAGCGCGAATCTTTGTTGAAATAATACCATGGAATGAATGTTTTACGTTCTTTTACCGGACGCGGTTGATTTTTCACGAACCATTCGGGTAAACCGGTCATTGCCCGCAATCCCTGATTTTTGTCTGTCCACTCGAAATCTTCGGGATACTGTTCGTCGCCGATAAGACGGTTTATCCAAGTGTTGGTTATGTAGATTTTGAGCGTATTGTTACCGGCTTTCAAGAAGGGAGTAATGTCGGCGCGGTAGGGAGGACACCACAGGACGCCTGTTTTTTTACCGTTTACTTCCAGTTCGGCAATGTCGTACAGTTTGCCAAGGTCGAGAATCACAGCCTTGTTTGCCGACAAATTGGCGGCGTTTATTCGGATTGTTTTTTCGTATATCGCTGTACCGGAGAAATATTTGACGGCTTTGTCGTTGTCCTGTTTACTGAAATCGACAAGTTCGGAGAATTTTCTTTGGAAAGGTTCTTCGTTAGTCTTGGGGTTGAAATACACAGTCCATTCTCCGTCTACATCGACAAGATTTTCTTTCAAAACCTTCGTTTCCGGAAGTTTAGCATAGCCTGTTTTATGCACAGGGAAGACAACAAATATCGAAGCGTCTTTTTCCATCGTCAAAGTCACCGAAGTTTTATTTTCGTTTTGTTTCCAGCGGTTTGTGTTTTTGATAAGTCCGGAATAAGCGTCCCACAGTTCGGGAACACGGTCGACGACAGGAAAGTCAACAGTCTTTTCCTGAGCGTCTCCGGTATTACGTACGAAGAAAATTTCAGCATCGGGAGTACGTCGGTGAAGCGCGTCGCCGGTACGCGAAATAAACGAGCCTTGTTGCAAAAGCATCTGACAACGCGCAAGATAAGTAAAAAATGCTTTACCGGGCTCAAACCATGTCTGATTACGGCTGAAGTGCGTGCCGTAGTGAGCAAAATTGAAACCGGGCTGATATTTATCGTCGAAAGGGTTATGCGCCCACGAATGCAGGAAATACATATTGACTCCGAACGAATATCCCATATCGGCAGGACGTTTCAGCATGCGAGGCGTTTCGGTGAACTTGCATGTAGCTTCCATACCTGTGAACGCTTCGGCGCCGACAATACGCTTTTCGTTGGCGGCAGCGGCTTTTGCTATAGTTTCACCGCCAAGCACATCTCCGCTGTGTACCCAAAATTCGGTAACGGGAATATCGGCTATCGCGACGCCTTCGTTCATGTCGAAAGGTCCGCCGCCCCAGCTACAGTATGGTTCCCAGCATAATGTAAAGCCGGTTTTGTTTACCATCTCTTTTCCGATTTGCCAGCAGTTCATGAACAGGCGATTTATTACGTCCGAATAATCGCGCAGGAAAAGTTTTGTTTCATCAGCGGCGTTTTCGGGATAACGAAGTCCGTGATGTTTCGACAAAATACTGTCGCCGCGCATGTCAGCCATCACTAACTGCAACACAGGGTCGTAACCTTTCATGCGGATAAAGTCGGCGCGGAAATTCGGCGACCAGTTTTGGTCTCCGGCTTCGTAGCTGTCTATCCAGATATATTTGAAAGTTGTACCGATGTAACTTTCAAAACGGTCGACAAAAGGATTCAGGACATTATTCCAGTGTTTTACGGTAGCTTCGGGATTCATTTTGTCCACTTCGAAAGAATATTCGGCTACATCTTCCGGAGTAGGGTGCGAACGGGTCAAAGTAGGATAATGCCCTACTCTGTAAATCGTCCAACTGCCTTCCGGAGCTTGCCAGTTTAAAACTCCGTCTGCGTCCATATATTCCGAAATATCCAATATGCCGTCTGCGGTAAGCTCCCTGTTTGCAGAAACCGCTATCAGAGCTACATCTTTAAAATATTTTGCCGTTTCGGTGTTTTCCCTTGGGTTCGGAAGCGTGATTTTGACTTGTTGCGCTCCTTTCACCAACGTCTTGCTATAGGTCGCCGCCTGCATTCCATCTTCGGGAGAAATCCACGGTCCACCGGTAGTTGACCAGCCGGGGGAATTATGTATACCGACAGTCATATTCAATTTTTTAGCTTCAGCGAGCGCATGTTTCAACGCATCCCAATACGTTACGCTTCGGTAAGTCTGATGTTGCCAGGGATTTTTCGACGGGTCTAACCACGACGGAGCGTTAAAAACGACTACTCCTCCGATACCTGCTTCTTTCATGGCTTGCAAGTCTTTGCTCATTCCTTCTTTCGAAAAGTTCGAACCGAGCCAATGCCACCAAGCATGAGGTTTGTAATCATCAGCCGGAGCAACAAATTGTTGCGCAAGGCTCTGAAGGTTTTCGGGACGTTGTCCGAAACCGTAATATTTCCCAACCTGAGCCTGCGTTACATAAGTAAGGCTTATAAAGAGGGAAAAAAGTAAAATCTTATTCTTATTCATTTATTAATATTTAATATTTAAAAGACGTTTTAATTCGGCATTTTCTTGCGCCTACTTAATCACATACGTTTTTCCTGCTATAGCATTAAATTCTATAAGATTATCATTCGTAGAAGACGTCGTTACCTCTTTGCCGTCGACCGATATTTTCACCGGCGTTTTAGTGCGGAGTTTACATGGAGCGTCGTAGTTTGCCTTGATTACGGCTTTGGACAGGACGCCATTTTTCCATTCGATATTGACATCGAAACCGCCCGTTGCACGAAGCCCTGCAACAGCGCCGTTTGCCCACTGAGCGGGAAGCGCCGGAAGCAACGATATTTCTCCGCTGTGACTTTGCATCAGCATTTCGGCAATACCCGCCGTGACGCCCTGAATAGCCTGATTCCCTTCGAACGAAGGCGTAATCCGGCTGTCTTCTTCGCGCGGGTGAATACTGACGTCGGTCAGCATTTTGTGCAAAATACCGTATGCCTCGGCAGATTCTTCGAGACGCGCATGTAAATTGATTTTCCATGCTCCCGACCAGCCCATGTTGATGTCGCCGCGCCGTTTCAGCACGACTTTTACTGCTTCGGCTAATTCCGGCGTTTTACGGAGCGTAATATCATCGTCGGGATAGAAAGCGAAAAGATGCGACATGTGACGATGTTTTACTTCGGTTTCCTTAAAGTCGAAAAACCATTCCTGTAATTGTCCGAAACTGCCGATTTTATGCGGAGGCAAGCGTTTGAGCGTTTCTGAAGCTTGACGGTTCAATTCGGAGTCGATATTCAGAGCGTTGGTAGCTTCGACATAATTGCGCAAAAAGTCGCGTATAATTTGCATATCGCCCGCCGAACCAAAAGAGATAGCGGCATGATTGCCTTTGTCATCTATAAACGTATTCTCAGGTGAAGAAGCGGGACAGGTAACCAAATAGCCCGATTCAGGTTCTTCGACCAGAAAGTCGAAACAAAATTCCGCAGCGCCTCTCATCAGCGGGTAAATGCGTTTCAAGTACTCTTTATCGGGATTATAGCGGAAATGTTCGTAAAGTTGTTGCATCAACCAAAGTCCTGACATCGGATATGTTGCGTGTCTCGGGGCGCCGTCGGTGGGAGCGGTGTTAAACCAGACGTCTGTTCCGTGACAGGAGCACCAGCCGCGACATCCGAACAGCTCTTTAGCAGTGCGTTGTCCGGATTGCGCCAGATTTTCTACAAAAAGCAGCAACGATTCATTGACGCTTGTCAGATTAGTGTTCTCTACAGGCCAGAAACACTCTTGAATATTGATATTGAGTGTCCATCGACCACGCCAGCGTCCGTCCAAATCGTTAAGCCACATATTATGATTGTTGAATGCCAGTGTATTTTCTCTCGAACCTGCCAGCATCAGATAACGTCCGTATTGAAAATAACGGGCTTCATACGCAGGGTCGTTTGCTCCTTTGCGTATGGATTCTATAGTTTGAGTAGTGGTCTGTTCGGGATGAGGTTCTGCGCCGAGGTCGATGCGGCAGGTGGCAAACAGCGGGCAATAATCGTCGAGATGACGTTTCAACAATTCGGGATACGGCAGTTTCGCTGCATTGGCGATATAGTCTCCGCAACGCGCTTTTTCGTCTGCCGACACGTCGTTCCATGCGACCCAGTTAGTGGCTCCCGCCAAAATCAACGTTACAGCATCGGCATTGCTCACAACAAGTTGTTCGCCGTTTGCCGACAGCGTACCGCCTTCGGGAACGACTTTAAGTCGCGATTGCCATTTCATCTGTGGCGGAAGTATCACCTCGCCTTTCTTCTCCGAAATGGTTGTCCCTTCCATGATGATTTCGTTATTTTCGATACGAGTTTTAGCGCTCGATTGCAGGCTTGTAAACCAGTTGGACAGATTGATTTTCCCTTTCTTATCGGCAGTGAAACGGAACACAATGACCTGTTCGGGATAACTTGCAAACACTGTACGCGAGTAATTTACCCCGTCGAGTTGGTAACGGACATCCACCAAAGCGCTGTCCATGCTAAGACTGCGGCTGTATCCGGTGGTTTTGTCGGGCGTATGACCTTCGATACGGATATTGAGGCGTCCCATCGGTTGATAGTATTGCACAGACTGCGGGACGCTTGCCAACTTCCATGCTTCCTTTTCGGTTTCGACCCAGTTGCGGGCGAAAGCGGCTTCGCGGATTTTTTTCAGAATCTCCGGTCCATCCTGATTGTTGGGATTATACGGACCTCCGGTCCAAAGCGTTTCGTCGTTAAAGGCGATGACTTCGTGGTCAATAGAGCCCGGAATCATAGCGCCGAAACGTCCCGTACCTATTGGCAGGCTTTCCCAATATTTGGTTGCCGGCACATCGTAATGCCAATTCATTCGTACCTGATTGACTGTAAC
>JAIRLF010000282.1 GCA_031259655.1 Prevotellaceae bacterium | reverse complement strand
ACTTGGAAAATCTTACAGACACGATCTGTTAAATAATTTATTTTCGCATCCTTACACAAAAATCTCCTTCGTACAGGAAATACTACAGGTATCACGACTTACCGCAACTCAATATCTTGAAAAAATAGTAGAAGCAGGGTTGCTTCAAAAAATAAAATCAGGACGGAACAACTATTACCTGAATTTACCACTGTGCGAACTGTTTCTGAATGTTTCTGATATACAAAGTTCTGATAATTAAATAAAAATAGAATCTGTCACTTAAAAACAACATGTATAAAACAATCGCCTTAACTATGCATATGGAAAACGATATGTATATAAAATCGCCATTTTCTATACATGTTGTTTCAGAAATAACAAATTTCCATATCTACGCACACGGCAACCGAACCCTCATCGAACAGGGCATTGACGAAAACGGTAAATTTTACAAAATCTATTATCAGGAAGAAAATTTAATATGCCCTACAACCCCAACATCCATCATCGTCGCAGCATTCGCCTGAAAAGATACAATTATTCGTAAAAGGGATTGTATTTTGTAATAATGTGAGGTACACTTTTACTATTTCGTCGGCGCGTAGCCGAATTGCTGTTTAAAAACCCTCGAAAAGTGCGACAGGTTCTTGAAGCCAACTTCAAAGCAAACGTCGGATACTTTTTTGCCTTCGTTGCGGATTTTATCGTGCGCCACCTTCAGCCGTTTTTGTATCAGCCATTTTTGCGGCGACAGGTGGCTTACCTTTTTGAAATCGCGCTTGAAGACGGCAAGACAGCGACCGGTATAGGACGCTATTTCTTCCAGCGAAAGGTCGTACATATAGTTTTCGTTCATGAAATCCAGAATATCTATTTTCCATGGTTCGGTGAAGTCGAACAGCGAAGAATAGAAACATTTGTCCGTGTTCAGCAGGATGTACATTCCTTCCGTCATTTTCAGCCTTATCAGTTTGTCGGTGGGAGGCATGTCGGCATCGAAGTAGGGCGTCATAGATTCAAACAGACTGCGAATGTCAGGACGGTTGGCAGGAAGTTTGTACACGCTGATTTCTTGCCTTTCCGCGTCTTTCGGCAGTTGCTTTTTGTCGAGTGTTTGATAAAATTCTCGCAGGAACTTGCGGGGAAACGATAACCAAACAGACTTGAATTGTTCCTCGTTAAAGGGCATTTTGGTCATGCTGACGCGATTATCCTTGCGTATAAAGGCACATTCACCCTTGTACAGATATGTTATTTTGCCGCCTTCATTGATTTCCAGTTTGCCGGACAGGATATAGACAATCCCGTGTTCACGTGTCATCGGCGTGTATTTCTGTGCATTATCAGAAAAGCACGACAGGAAAACGTTCGAATATTCTATTATTTTACATGATTCCATTAGTGTAATTTTTTTTTGAAAAGTTATATTTTTTCGCTATTCGGAAATTTCAACCGTATTGCTTTGTTGTTTTACGGCTCATTTTTTTCTATTTTTCTTGTATATGATATTCAAATTATACACTCTTGCCAAGTTGATAGGCTTTATTGCCGAAATTCGTGTTTTTAACGGCGCCTGCGGGCCACATTCCCGGCGCTATAATTTGTCCGACATCTTTCCATCCGAGGTAATCGACAAGCGTTTGATAATGGGATACCATCGGTTGCGCTTCGCTGTCGCTCGTGTTGGCATACGCCATCATATAAGCAGCTTTCTTCGGACTGCCTTTGATTTGTCCGTTGATGGCGTAAAACCGGTCGATAACTTTCTTCAACTGGGAAGAAATACCAAAATAATACATGGGTGTTACAAAAACGACCATTCCGGCTTCAATGATATGCGGACGGAGCGTATCGAAATCGTCTTTCAGGACACAGGGTCCGTTCATTCCGCAGCTGTTGCAAGCCGTACATCCTTCCACTTTTTGAAATGCAGCATCGAAGCGGAATATGTTGTGACCCGCTTCTTTTGCTCCCTTAATAAAATTGTCTGCAAGAAAGGCAGTGTTCCCGTTTCGCCGGGGACTGCCTGTTAATACTACTATTTTCATTGTATTTTTATTTATTTGATTACTGTTATTACCGACAGCCGGAGCGCCTTTTAATTCGGAACGATGCAAGTTTAACACTCCTGACAAAGCCAGCGACCCGGCTATTCCTGTTTTTATAAATTCACGTCGTTTCATAATGTACCGTCAATATTTATCAGTTCATATTCCCGGCTGCCTAAGCCGAGCGCTTCGGCGTGTGCAAGAATGAGCGTACCGTTTTGCTGTTCAATGCGCTGGCGCAGGGAGGCGCTTCGCTGCGTATTGGCGGCATAAATGAGATCAACACAAGCCTTGTCGAGAGCGACGGGGTCGAGTGAAGCCAAAATACCTATGTCGTCCAGTTCCGGTGGCGCAGGGTTGCCATTACAATCGCAATCAATCGAAAGATGATTCATCACGTTTATGTATGCCACGTTGTCGCCAATCGCTTTTATAACAGCGCCTGCCGCATCTGCCATTGATTCGACGAAATCGTTCTGTTCTGCCAGATTATCCCAAAGTTCGTCCACATTTTTAGTTTTACCTGCGCTGTGAATCCATGTCTTTCCCGAAGACGACGCTAT
>JAIRLF010000183.1 GCA_031259655.1 Prevotellaceae bacterium | reverse complement strand
ATAATAGCCAAATATATGGATTGCACCGAAAAACAGATACATAATATTTTGAATAATGATTTTCAATTCGACGAATCGTTATGAAATATAAAATAGGCGATAAAGTCAGGTTTTTGAATGAAGTTGGCGGCGGAACTATTTCGAAGATAACAGGTTCGGGCATGGTGCATGTGATGGACGACGACGGATTCGAGATACCTGTCCGTGCGACGGATATTGTTGTTGTCGGGCGGGACAAATATAAAGAGACGTCTTCCGCGATTTCGTTAAAAGACGAATTATCAGCGCAGAATAGTGTTATCGAACAGGTGCAGCAACCTTCGATAGCCTTGCCGGATATGGACATTGTCGATAGCGACGATTACGAACTTTTGCTTGCATTTGTGCCTGCAGACCAAGCGAATCCGGCTGACTGTGATTTGGATTTGTACTTTATCAACGACAGTTCGTTTTATTGTACGTATGTCATTTCGCACCGGACTAAAACAGACAGGCTGAATTTGCTTGGACAGAGCGTTATAGAACCGGAAACAAAGGAATATGTTTGCCGTATCGACAAAACTGAGTTTAGCTCGAAACTGAATTTGGACATCGTAAGTTTTTTGTATAAACACCATGAGTACAAATATTATCCGCCCGAACAAGTGAATGTGGATTTGAATCCTGTAAAGTTTATCCGAAAATCGGCTTTCGTAGAGAACGATTTTTTCGACGAAAAGGCTTATATCTTGAAAATTGCAGCAAACAGCGTTCCGGTTGAAGAAATCGAAATCAATCCACAGGAGTTAGAACAAGCAATGAAACAGAAAGATACGGTAAAACCGGCAGCAGAACCAATGCAAAAATGCAAACCGGACGTCGAAGAAATTGATTTGCACATCGAAACATTGCTCGAAGACACTCGCGGGTTAGACAATGGACAAATACTTGAAATACAGAAGGCGCGCTTTACAATAGCTTTGGAATCGGGGCTTAGTTCCAGAACGAAAAAAATGGTGTTTATCCATGGCGTCGGAAACGGCAAGCTGAAACACGAAATCAGACGTATGTTAGACACGCAATATGTCGGGTTGGTTCGTTATTATGACGCTTCGTTTCAGGAATACGGGTTTGGCGCTACAATGGTAATTTTACGTTAAACGCAAAAAAATGCATTACATAAATCGCTGAATTTGTGGATAAAAAAAGTCTCGCCATAGAAGTATTGCTTCCATTGTATCTCAAAACGCTGACCTATTCGGTTCCCTGTGAGATGACGAACGCCGTTAAAACGGGCGTCAGAGTAATTATTACTTTGGGAAACAAGAAAATGTATTCTGGAATAGTTATCGGGATAAGCGAGAACGTAAACACCGATTTTGAAATCAAAGATATAATCGGCATAATCGATGAAACTCCCATTATAACCGGTTTACAGTTAGCGTTATGGAAATGGATAGCCGCATATTACATCTGTACGCTTGGGGAAGTTATGAAAGCCGCTCTTCCGGCCTGTCTGAAACTGGAAAGTCAAACAAAAATCGCTCTTAACCACGATATTTATACCGATTTATCCGACGAGGTCGAATTGAACGATACCGACAAACAGATAATCGACTGTTTACTTGACAAACAGCTTTCTATGGACGAGTTATCGAAAACTGTCGGCAAGAAAAATATTCTCCCGAACATCAAAAAACTTTTGGACACCGGCATTCTCGTAATCGAAGAAAAATTAGTTAACAATTACAAGTCGAAGTATCAATCGTTCATAACCTTACATCCCGATATTGATAGCGAACAAAAACTTGGCGCTGCGCTCGCTTCTCTGAAAAAAGCCCGTAAACAGGAACTGCTTCTGTTGAAATACATCGAACTTGCAAGTCCCTTGGATTATGCCTGTCCTTTGGAAATCTCGAAAAGCGAATTGCTTGACAAAAGCGGAGTTTCGGAATCTGTTTACAGGTTCTGCGAAAAAAAGGAAATATTTACATCGACGAAAAGGATTATCGACAGGCTGAAAAACGACGCCGTTGCACAAAAAGCATTACCCGAACTGTCGCCGGCTCAGAACGAAGCGTTCGAACAA
Source organism: Prevotellaceae bacterium (assembly GCA_031259655.1). Classification (GTDB taxonomy): domain Bacteria; phylum Bacteroidota; class Bacteroidia; order Bacteroidales; family UBA932; genus JAIRLF01. Next base: position 4,642 of record JAIRLF010000183.1, on the reverse strand, counting down.
GTGAGAACCGCCGACAAACCTGTCCTTCTGCACGGAATAACTTCGTCGGGGAAAACCGAAGTCTATATACGGCTGATTGACGAAACATTGAAAGCAAACAGGCAGGTACTGTACCTGTTGCCGGAAATCGCTCTGACAACACAGATTATCGAACGTTTGCGAATAGTGTTCGGCGCTAAAGTGGGGATATATCATTCCAATTTCAGCGACGCCGAACGGACGGAAGTGTATAACAATCTGTTGAAATCGGACGACTCTGAGGGTAAAAGAGTGGAAATTATTCTTGGCGTTCGTTCGTCGCTTTTGCTGCCGTTCGACAATCTCGGTCTTATCATTGTGGACGAAGAGCACGAAAGCTCTTATAAACAGTACGAACCGGCGCCAAGATACAATGCCCGTGATGCGGCTGTGATTTTAGGGAAACTGCATGGAGCAAAAGTCGTTTTAGGCTCTGCAACTCCTTCGCTGGAAAGTTATTACAACGCATTGCAGGGGAAATATGACTTGGTAAAACTAACCGAACGTTACGGCAAGGCAATCCTTCCCGAAATACGGACAATCGACATGAAAAGAGCTTATTGGAAGAAAACCGTCGTATCTAATTTTTCGGAGCCGTTGTTGAACGCCATTAGGGAAACTTTGGCGCGAAAAGAACAGGTTATTCTGTTTCAGAATCGCAGAGGATTTTCGCCTTTTGTTCAATGCGATGGTTGCGGTCAGGTAGCAAAATGTAAGTATTGCGATGTCAGTCTCACTTATCACAAGTATAACAACGCTTTGACTTGTCATTATTGCGGCTATTCGATATCGATGCCACCCGTTTGCCCGTCCTGCAATAGTCCGAATATCAAGACTAAAGGTTTCGGTACGGAAAAGATAGAAGACGAACTTTCGCTTCTTATCCCCGAAGCGCGAATCGAACGCTTAGACCTCGACGCTACGAAATCGAAATATGCTTACGGTAAGATTCTGCACGGTTTCGAAGCGCATACAATTGATATCCTTGTAGGTACGCAAATGATAACGAAAGGTCTGGATTTCGGAAATGTCAGTCTGGTCGGGATAATGAATGCCGATAATCTGTTGAATTTCCCCGATTTCAGGGCGTATGAACGCAGCTTCCAACTTATGTCGCAGGTGGCGGGACGAGCTGGTCGAAAAGATAAACCGGGCGAGGTGATTATCCAAACATCGATGCCCGAAAACCCTGTTATCCGCCAAGTTATCAAACATGATTACGCGGCTTTTTTCGCGATGCAGATAGACGAACGCCGGCTTTTCAATTATCCGCCGTTCCGTCGTCTGATAGTTTTGTCGATAAAACATCCGAAACAGGATGTTGTGCGCGAAGCCGGAACTTTTATGAAAACCCTGTTAATAAATATTTTCGGAAAAGACGTCGCCGGTCCCGAACCTCCGCCCGTAGGTCGCGTGCAAAATAAATACATCCTCAATTTCCGGATTAAATTGAAAAAAGACGCTAATCTTAATCATTACAAATCGTTGATAAGTAATGTCTTTTCCCAATTGAAATCAGAACGGAAATATGCGGGACTTGTTATTATTGCGGATATCGATCCGGCGTGAGGTTCATTTTTCGTTCGAATAGCTTTTCGTTGGGGATAAAAGGCGATAAATCATTGAGTCCGAGTTTTTCGATAGCTGTTTGTAACAACAATTCGTTGGAAACATATTCCTGATTTTCGTTCCCTGTTTGCAAAAGAAAATATCTTCCCGAATCGAGCAGGACTTTTTCGGGAACTAATCCGACTATTTCCGTACCGGTAACATCGACGCCGAGTTGTCTTGCCCGTTTCACCGTCTCCTCGAAAACACGGTGCAGCGGAGTAGCGTTTATGTCCGTGAGGTTCACTGATACCTGAGCGATATCGAAATCGGCGATATACCAACCTATTGCTCTGATTCCTTTCAATTTTGCGCCGGAGCTGTTTTGACTTTTTTCGCGTATTCCGGAGGCAATCAGCGAGGCTGTGTCTTTCGATTTCGTATTAAGGTTGAAATTCACGGCAATCAGGAAATTTCGAGCGCCGATTATTGTGGCTCCCGTTTTCGCGGTTTCGGGGGTGAAAATATCCGCACCGAAATCAGGTTTTTGTTCCGAAAGTTTTTGTTTCAACAGTTCGTATTCTCCTTTTCGGCAAAAAGCAAGATTTTTGCGTTCGGGGACAAACGCCGCATTTTCGTAGCAATATACGGGTATATTCAATTCGTTACCTGTACGTTCCGCCAATTTACGGGCATATTTCACGGTGTCTTCCATACTGATGTCGCGTACCGGAATCAAGGGGCAAACATCGACGCTTCCGATTCGGGGATGTTTTCCGTGATGTGTCCGCATATCAATGATTTCCGACGCTGTTTTGAACGCTTCGAAAGCGGCGTTGCAAACCGCTTCGGGTTCTCCCGCGAAAGTGATAACCGTTCTGTTAGCGTCAGCGCCGCTGTCGATATGCAAGAGTTTAACTCCCGAAACCGATTCTATTGATTTGACAATCTGTTGTATTTTCAATAAATCCCGCCCTTCGCTAAAATTCGGAACACATTCAATTAAAGGATTCATGCGAAATTTTCGGTTTTTCAATTAATCCAACGATTGTCCTTTACTCTGGGAAGTTTTTGCGAACAGAATCGCATCTTTCGGCGACAGCTCCATAAAGAAATAGTTAAGCGGGTCGGCGATTTTCCCTCCTATTCTGAGTTCATAGTGCAAATGCGGCACGGTTACTCCGATATTCCCCACTTTACCGATAACGTCGCCTCGACTGACCTGCGCTCCTTTTTTTACCAGAGCCTCGTTCAGGTATAAATACCTTGTTTCATAGTCATTCCCGTGGTCGATAATGATTTCGGTGCCGGTGCTGAATTTTCTTGTTATGATATCTTTTACCGTTCCCGAAGCTGTAGCAATAACTTCCGAGCCCACAGGAACGGCAAAATCAATACCTTTGTGACCATGCAACGATTTGTGTATCGGGTTTATTTTATCGCCTATCGAAGCGCCGACAGCATTGATATGCAAGTTTTTTATCGGAACAATTGCTGGGATATATTCTATTTCAACCTGTTTTAAACTGAGCAGATTTTTAAAATTATTTACATTTTCCGATTGAACGCGTAATTTGTCGGTCAATGTTTCCGTTTTATCTTTAGCCAACAGGGCTAATTCTTTAATTGTTTTCGTATGAAGAAATTCGTATTTTGTCGACGATTGTTCTTCCGTGACAAAGATATCGTCTAATGGTTTTGTTTCAAAAATCACGCTGTATATATTGGTGTCTCTTTTCGAAATGTCAAGAATCACCTCATGAAGTTTTTTGTATTGCTCGTTGATTTCGGTGAGATGTTCGGCAAGAATTTTATTCTCTCTTTTAATGGAATATTCGGAATAAGTGTCAAAAAACAAAGAATATACAATATAATAAACAATTGCTATGACGAAACTTGACACCAAAAAGACAATAATTCGCCTGACAGTCCGCCGAATGCTTTTACCAACATCTTCGTATCTCAATGTTTCGGGATTAAATCTGAATTTGTTGGGTGATTTCAATTTATTCATAAACAATTTCATCATCGCCCTGGTCTACATATTCAAAATCTTCGGTATCCAATTGGTTTTCGAAATATATTAAAGGATTTTGCGGATTATTTTTCAGTCGAATTTCGTAATGAAGATGAGGTCCAATCGATTTGCCGGTATTGCCTAATTCGCCCACTTTGTCGCCGCGTTTAAGTTTCTGACCTTCGACTACGTTTATCCTGCTGAGATGCGCGTATATCGTGGTGTACCCGAAACCGTGGTCGACTTCGACCATGTTACCGTATCCGCCTCCGCTGTATCTCGATGTCAGCACAATGCCATCGCCGGAGGTATAGATTGGCAACCCTGTTTTACCCGAAAGGTCAACGCCTTTGTGGAACTGTCTACCGCCCCAAACGGGGTCGTTTCTGTAACCAAAATAGGATGACAGGCGTATTTGCGCGAGATTTACGGGCGCAAATATCGGCATGGATTGTTGCATAAGTATTTTGTTGGACGCCAATTCGCCGATTTGGTCTAAGGATTTAGACTGTATGTAGGCTTTCTTTTGTAAAATATCCATGTGACGGTATACACCGACTAATAAATCCGAATTTTTGATTCCCAAGTCTTCGTATTTAGCGTAACGGTCGACGCCTCCGAATCCGGCGTTGCGAACTGTATATGGTATGGTATCTTCTTCAAAAACCGCTCTGTATACGTTATTGTCGCGCTCCATGATTTTATCAAGGGTGTTTTCGGTTTCGGTCAATTTCATTGACATGATTTCGTACGATACTAATAAATCGTTGGTGGTTTTTGACAAATGTACTTCTTTGGGCGTTTCAAAGAACAAAGAATATACAAAAATCCATGCCGTTGCGATTGCACTTATACCCAAAAAGTTTAAAACAGATTGTTGTATCCGAGACATTAACGACTCTTTTTTCTCTTCAAATAAAAGAGTTTCATGGTTGTATTCGTATTGTTTCTTTTTCAAAACAGTCCTTTTTTCTTTAAAAAATTCTTATTACTAAAGTTAAACATCGTAAAATTCCAAGGTGCAAAGTTATTAAAAAAATTGATTACTACTCTAATCAA